>JAYTQA010000388.1:0-7613 GCA_043746955.1 bacterium
CATCGGCACGCTTGCGTCGGTGTTATGGGCGATCGTGGTGGCGACGGGCATCTCAATTTTGCTGTCAGCACTGCCACCGCTTGGAATTCCCGACCTGACACCCTAAGTTAAGCGCAAAGGAGTCCCCCTCATGTTTGGCATCCCCGGCAAAGCCGCCGTCACCCTGTCGCCCACCGCCGCCCGTCAGATTGCCGGGTTGATGGCGACCAAAGGCTCCGAAGGCTTGCGGATCGGCATCAAGAAAGGCGGCTGCGCGGGGATGGAATACACGATGGACTATGTGGCCTCGGTCAATCCGCTCGACGAGGTGGTCGAACAAGACGGTGCGCGCGTGCTGATCGCGCCGATGGCGCAGATGTTCCTGATCGGCACCGAGATCGACTACGAAGTCGGCCTGTTGGAAAGCGGCTTCAAATTCCGCAACCCCAATGTCGCGGAATCCTGCGGCTGCGGCGAGTCGATCAAGTTCAAAGACCAACCCGCCACCTGAAGCTTGCCGTCTTCTTTCCCCTTCATCCGTCCTTAAATATCCGCAGGGGGTCTGGGGGGCGGCAGCCCACCAGCTGGGTCCGCCGAGCGCCTGCGCCGCCATCCCGCCGCGATTTTTTTCCGGCTTCCCAATTGCGCACCCATTCGCTACCCCTCTGCCCAACCGATGGAGGGCCCGATGCAGAAACTCGCCGCAGGCAATTGGAAGATGAACGGGCTCGCAGCCGCCTTGGCCGAAGTCAGCGCCCTGATCGCCGCCCATCCCACGCCCAAGTGCGAAATGCTGCTGTGCCCGCCCGCAACCCTGCTCGCCCAGATGAACTGGGCCGCGCGGGGGTCTCACCTCAAGCTCGGCGGGCAGGATTGCCATGCCAACCCCTCAGGGGCCCATACCGGCGATATTTCGGCCGCGATGCTCAAGGACGCCGGGGCTGGTTACGTCATCCTTGGCCATTCCGAACGCCGCGCCGACCATGGCGAGACCAACCTGCAGGTGAAAGCCAAGGCCGAGGCTGCCATCGCCGCCACCCTGACAGCCGTGGTCTGTCTGGGCGAGACGGAAGCGCAGCGGGATGCCGGGCAAACCCTGGCCCGGTGCGGCGCACAACTGCAGGGCTCGCTGCCCGCAGGGGCCACCGCCGCAAATCTGGTGATCGCCTACGAACCGGTCTGGGCGATTGGCACCGGGCGCACACCGACCCTGGCCCAGATAGCCGAGGTGCATGGCCATCTGCGCGCCGAACTGGTCAAGGCTTTGGGTCAGGAAGGCCACGGGGTCCGCATCCTCTACGGCGGCTCGGTCAAGCCGTCTAACGCCGCCGAAATCTTTGCAGTCAACCATGTTGACGGGGCCCTGGTCGGCGGCGCGAGCCTGAAGGCTGCCGATTTTGGCGCGATTGTCGCAGCCCTTTCGGCCGCCTGATTCTGCCACCGGATTTTGGCGCCGGATTTTGGCGCCGGATCCTACCGCCGGATCGTTCGCCCCGATCCTGCCACCCGATCCAGCCATCCCAGCCTGCCATCCCAGCCTGCCATCCAATTTCCCCCACCCCATCCTGGCACCTCATCCTGCCACCCATCCCGCACCAAAATTCTGCCGCCTGAAACGACAGTCCGGGTCGCTTCCGGCACAGTCTGCACCCTATCGCCCGGTTAGGTTTGCGCCATGTCGATTGCCATTGCCCCCGCGCGCAGCACGCTTGCAGCCAACCTGATCTGCCTGGCCTCGATGCTGACCTGGGCGGCGGGGCTGCCCGCGGCGCAGCTGGTGATCCCGCTGATCCCGCCGGTGACGCTGACCGCCCTGCGCACCGCTTTGGCCGCTGGCGTGCTGATCCCGCTGTGGATCACGCTGGAAGGTTGGGGACCGATCCGCTCGGCCAACTGGGGCAAGGGCATCGTGGTGGGTGGCATCTGCATCGGCTTGGGCGCGGTGCTCTTGGTGATAGCCCAAGCCAGGACCGATCCGGTCACCGTGGCCGTCATCACCGCCATCATGCCGGTGATCGGCATCGCGTTGGAGGTGATGCTGGAGGGGCGCAGGCTGACCGTGGCGCTGATCCTCGGGCTTGGCCTCAGCCTGACCGGCGGGTTTCTGGCCTATGGCGCCGGGGTCGGTTCGATGACGTTGGGGGTTGGCGCGCTGGCCGCGTTGGGCTCGGTTCTGGCCTTCACCTGGGGCTCGCGCGCCACCGTGACCGCGTTTCCCGGGCTGACGCCCTTGGGGCGCACCGCCATCACCGTCAGCGGCGCGGCGGTCCTGATGAGCCTGTCCGCCCTGATTTACGCAGGCCTCGGCGGCCCTGCGACCCAATGGGCAGCACTGGGGGTGCCGGAGTGGTCAGCCCTTATGCTGTTCGGCGTAGGCTCGCTCGCGATCAGCCAGATCCTGTGGATCATGGCGGTCGGGCAGTTGGGCATCGGGCTTTCGGCCCTGCATATGAACGCGGTGCCGTTCTATGTGATGATCATCATGTTCGCCTTGGGCCACGCCTGGAACTGGCCACAGGCTTACGGGGCGGTGATCGTGGCACTGGGGGTCTTGATCGCGCAAGGGCTGATCCGGCTGCCAAAATGATCGCGCCAAAATGATCGCGCCAAAATGATCTCTCTCAGCCAATCGCCGACCGATCCGGCTTTCGTGCAGAACCCCTACCGGTTCTATGAAAAGGCGCGCCAAAGTGGCCCGTTCTTCCACTGGACCGACTATCACCTCATCTGCACCGGCGATGCCGCCGCCTGCAACGCGATCTTCCGCGACCGGCGGTTTGGCCGCGAGGCGCCCACGCCCCGGCAATTCCCCGACCACCTGCGCGCCTTTTACGCGGTCGAGGCGCATTCGATGCTGGAGCTGGAGCCACCGCGCCACACCCGCCTGCGCGGTCTGGTGCTGCGCGCCTTCACCTCGCGCCGGATCGCAGCGCTTGGCCCGGACATCGCTGCGCTGACCCACCAGTTGATCGACGCCTTTCCCAGTGGCGACTTCGACCTCCTCCAGCACTTCGGCCAAAAACTCCCGGTCATCATCATCGCCCGCCTGCTTGGGGTGCCCGAACATATGGCCCCCGACCTCCTGAACTGGTCGAACGCCATGGTGGGCATGTATCTGGCAGGCCGCGCCGATCCAGTTGAAAAGCGCGGCCGCGAAGACCGCGCAATTGCCGCAACCGAAGCTTTCGTGGCCTTCCTGCGCGGTTACGTCGAGGCCCGCCGCGCCCACCCCGCCGATGACCTGATCACCCACCTGATCGCCGCCGAGCAAGCGGGCGAGCGTCTGACCACCGACGAACTGATCACCACCTGCATCCTTCTGCTGAACGCCGGTCACGAGGCCACGGTCCACACGATCGGCAATGGCGTGAAATTGCTGCTGGAAACCGGCAGCCAAAGCGCCCTGCACAACCCTGATCCAGCGGTCGAAGAAATCCTGCGCTTCGACCCCGCGCTGCATATGTTCACCCGCTGGGCCTATGAGACGGTCGAGGTGATGGGCCACAGCTTCCTCCGGGGCCAACAGGTCGGCCTGTTGCTGGCCATGGCCAACCGCGACCCTGCGGCATGGGCGAACCCGCAGACCTTCGACCCCACGCGCGCGGTTAAACCCCACCTCAGTTTCGGCACGGGCCTGCATTTCTGCGTCGGCGCCCCCTTGGCTCGGTTGGAACTGCAAGTGTCCCTGCCGATCCTGTTCCAACGCCTGCCCGGTCTGCACCTGACCGAACCGGCCGAATATGCCGACGTCTACCATTTCCACGGGCTGAAGCGTCTGATGCTGCGCCGCTGATCCGTTTCATTCTGGCTCAAATATCCCCGCCGGAGGCTGCAACGGCGGATGCGGGAGCCTCCGGCGGGGATATTTAGACCAGAATGAAATCGCAAACAGCAGAAAGCGGATCGGCGGAGGTCTAGAGCGGCAGCGCCGTGGTCATCTTGATCTCTTCCATGCTCAGCAAAGCCGTCACGTTGTAGATTTTCACCTCGGAGATCAGCGCCTGATAGAACGCGTCATAGGCGCGGGCGTTTTTGACCCAGACTTTCAGGATGTAATCGACATCGCCGGCCAGCCGATGCGCCTCCAGAACCTCGGGCCTGCGGCGGACCACGTCGAGGAAGCGTTTCTCCCAGCCGACCTCGTGCTCGCTGGTGCGGATCAGCACAAAAAAGCACGCCTCCAGCCCCAGCCCTTCGGGGTCACAGATCGCAGTGGTGCGTTTGATGATGCCGGCGTCGCGCATCCGCTTGATCCGGTTCCACACCGGGGTCTTGGATGACCCGACCTTGCGGGCAATTTCGTCGAGCGATTGCTCGGCATCCTCCTGCAATTGCCCAAGGATTTTCCGGTCCAACTCGTCAACCTGGGCTGCCATTCCACCAATCCCTAATCCCGCAGAACCGCGTTCCATTTAGCCGGACTATCAGAACAAACGTCCTTATTGGCAAGAGGCTATAGCGTCAGCCTGGGAAATTATTCTATATTGATGCCGGAAAAGAGGCCCCGAGATGACCGACCTGCCACAGTTCACTCCGCCCGCCGCCGCCGTGACCTTTGTCGGCGCGGGTCCGGGGTCGGCGCAACATCTGACGCTTGGGGCTTACCGCGCGCTGCAAGGCGCCGATGTGGTGGTGCATGACCGGCTGGTGGGCGCGGAGGTTCTGGCGCTGATCCCCGGCCATGTCCGCCGGATCGAAATGGGCAAAGCGGGCTTCGGGCCGTCGACCGCACAAGACCAGATCAACGCAACCTTGATCGCCGAGGCTTTGACCGGGGCGCGCGTTGTCCGCCTCAAAGGCGGCGATTGCGGCATCTTTGGCCGCCTGGATGAGGAGATCGAGGCTTTGGTGGCGGCAGGGATTGGCTTTGCCATCCTGCCCGGCCTGACCGCAGCCTGCGTGGCCGCCGCTGCAATCGGCCAATCGCTCAGCAAACGCGGCCGCAATGCCGCACTCCGCGTCATCACCGGACACGATATGGACGGCTTTGCCGAGCAGGACTGGCGCGGCATGGCGCGGGCGGGCGAAGTCGCCGCCATCTACATGGGCAAGGCATCCGCCCGCTTTATCCAAGGCCGTCTGTTGATGCACGGTGCTGCCGCTGACACCCCGGTCACGCTGGTCGAAAACGTCTCGCTCCCCGGTCAGCGCATTCTGGCAGCCACCCTTGCGACATTGCCCGAAGCGGCGCTGGCGCTGGACGGCCCGGCAGTCATCCTTTATGGACTGAGCCCGCGCAGGGTTGTCGCCACCCTGTCCACCGCTAACCTGCCCCAGTTGAAAGAGGCCCGCGCATGAGCCGCCAGTTTATCCCCAAGGTCGTCACCGCCAACCGCTTGCGCGAAGGCGATGTGGTGTACCTGACCGCCGATGACCGCTGGTCGGCCTTGCACCACGAGGCCGAACTGATCGAGGATGAGGCGCATGCCCAGATGCGCCTGCTGCATGCCAATGCGCAAAAGCTGCTGGTGGTGGGCGCTTATCTCGCCGACGCCAAGTCCGGCCCGAACGGCCCCGAGCCGACCCATTTCCGCGAGGCGTTCCGCACCCGCGGGCCTTCCAACTATCACCACGGCAAGCAGGCGGACCGCGACCATGTATGATTATACCGACTTCGACGAGGCCTTCGTCCGTGCCCGGGTCGCCCAGTTCTCCGATCAGGTGGCACGCCGCTTGGATGGCTCGTTGACCGAAGATGAGTTCCGCCCGCTGCGCCTGATGAACGGGCTTTATCTGCAACTGCACGCCTATATGCTGCGGATCGCCATTCCGTATGGCACGTTGGGCCCGCGCCAGATGCGGCAGTTGGCCATGATTGCCGATACGTGGGACAAGGGCTATGGCCACTTCACCACCAGGCAAAACATCCAGTTCAACTGGCCGAAGCTGCCCGACGTGCCCGCCATCCTGAGCGCCTTGGCCGATGTGGGCATGCACGCGATCCAGACCTCGGGCAACTGTGTGCGCAATGTCACCGCCGACCATTTCGCCGGGGCTGCGGCCGATGAGATCGAAGACCCGCGCCCCTATGCCGAATTGCTGCGCCAATGGTCGACCGACCACCCGGAGTTTCAATTCCTGCCGCGCAAGTTCAAGATTGCCATCACCGGCTCGCCCCACGACCGTGCCGTGACCGCGGCCCATGACATCGGCCTCAGGATGACCAAGAATGCCGCCGGTGCGCCCGGCTTTGAGGTGTTCGTCGGCGGTGGCCTTGGCCGCACCCCGATGATCGGCCATCTGGTGCGCGAATATCTGGCCGTCGCCGACCTGCTGCCTTACGTCGAGGCGGTCCTCAGCGTCTACAACACGCTTGGCCGCCGCGACAACAAGTACAAGGCGCGGATCAAGATCACGCTGTTTGAAACCGGCCGCGCAGAAATCACCCGGATGATCGAGGAACGTTTTGCCGAGGTGCGCCCGCTGTTTGCCGGGGCAGATCAGGCATTGCTGGCCAATATCCGCGCGGCTTTTGCCCAACCCGAGCTGAAAACCGCACCGACCGGCGGCTACGACGCCTTCTACCATGCCGACCCGGTGTTCCGGGCCTGGGCCGATACCAACCTCGCCACCCACCGCGACGCCGACCATGCCATCGTCACCATATCCATCAAAGCGCATGGCGAGACGCCGGGCGACGCCTCGTCCGACCAGATGCGGCTGATCGCTGATCTTGCGGAGACTTATGGCTACAGCGAACTGCGCATCTCCCACGAGCAGAACGTGATCCTGCCGCATGTCCATAAATCCGACTTGCCCACGGTTCATGCCGCGTTGCAAAAGGCCGGGCTTGGCACTGCCAATGTCGGGCTTCTGAGCGATATCATCGCCTGCCCCGGCATGGATTATTGCAGCCTCGCCACCGCCCGCTCGATCCCCGTGGCGCAGGAGATCGCCCTGCATTTCGAGGCGCTGAAGCTGGAGCATGAGATCGGCCCCCTGAAGATCAAAATCTCCGGCTGCATCAACGCTTGCGGGCACCACCATGTCGGGCATATCGGCATTCTGGGACTGGACCGGGCCGGGGTGGAAAACTACCAGATCACGCTCGGCGGCGATGGCACCGAACACGCCGCGATTGGCGAGAAAACCGGCCCCGGTTTTGCCTATACCGAGATTGTCCCGGCGATCGAACGCATCTTGCGCGCCTATCTGGCCCTGCGCAGCCATCAGGAGGAAACCTTCCTTGACGCCTTCCGCAGGGTCGGGATGGAGCCGTTCAAGGCGGCCCTATACGGGGCTGAAGGGGCGCAGAATGCCGCGTGATCTGCATCAGGGGCCGGTGGCCGAACGGGTCGCCGCCTTGAACGCGCGCTATCGCCACCACGCGGCCACCACCGTGCTGGAACATGCGCTGAAGGATGCGGATTTGGGCAAGGTCGCCCTGGTGTCATCGTTTGGCGCCGAATCGGTCGTGCTTTTGCATCTGGTGTCGGTGATCGCACCCGAAACCCCGGTGCTGTTCGTCGATACCCAGATGCTGTTTGCCGAAACCCTGGCTTATCAGCACGCGGTTGCCGAAGCCCTGCACCTGCCCGACCTGCGGATCATTCGCGCCGCCGAACCCAAGGTCGCGTTTGAAGACCCCGACGGCACCTTGCACCAATTCTCCACCGACGCCTGCTGTGCCTTGC
>JAYTQA010000389.1:0-18677 GCA_043746955.1 bacterium
GCCCTCACCGCCAACCGGCTTGGCGTCGATCAGATCACCTGCTTGACCGCTACCTCGCTTCAGGTCAACCAGATCCCCGGCCTGCTGATCCGCCGCGACACCTTTGGCCGCAAGGTCACCGGCCTTTTGACCCTGCAAAACCTGATCTTCCCCGAACACGGCATCTGCACCGAGGCGGATATGTTCTTTCACGGCCAGGGCGCTGTGGTATTCGACGAGCTTTCCGCCGCCATCACCGTTGAGACCGGTGACACCGCCTTCTTTGACACCTATTTCAACGCCCTCTCGATCGGCAAATGGCACGAAAACTGCGCCTTGAAGGGCCTGTGGCTGGGTCTGAATGGCCGGGGCCGGGTCGAGGTCAAAGTGTTCCACGCCATCCCCGACCGCAGCTGGGAGGTGTTAGCCACCACCATCGTCACTTTGTCCAAGGGGCACGAGGCGCTGATCGACCTGTCGCACTACCCCGACAACGCCACCCGTGGCGTGATCTTTTTTGAGGTCCGCGCCCTGACCAGCGGCGTGGCCGTCACCGCTGCACGTTACCTGACCGAAGGTGAGGCTGACCCGACCCGCCGCCTTGCCCTGTCGATCACCACCTTCAAACGCGAAGCGCAGGTCGAAAACACCGCCCGCCGTCTGGCCCAGTATTTCGAACGCGCCGAATTTGCCGCCCATCTGCACTGTTTCATCATCGACAACGGCAATACCGCGCACATCCTGTCGCATCCCAAAATCCAATCGCTCGCCAACACCAACTTGGGCGGCGCTGGCGGCTTCACCCGTGGCCTCTTGGAGGCGGAGGCGGCTGGCTACTCCCACGTCCTGTTCATGGATGATGATGCCGCCATCCCGATGGAGGCTTTGCACCGCACCTATGCGTTCCTGACCCTGGCCACCGACCCCAAGGCCGCGATTGCCGGGGCGATGATCAACAATACCGACAAATGGCGGATGTGGGAAAATGGTGCGACCTTTGACCGCAAATGCTTTCCCCTGTTCACCGGCACCGACCTGCGCGACCGCGACGCGGTGATTGCGATGGAGTTTGAAAGTGCCCGCAGCCGGTCGGCCAAAATGTACGGCGGCTGGTGGTTCTTTGCCTTCCCGGTCGCCGAAGTCACCCATCATCCGTTCCCGTTCTTCGTGCGCGGCGATGATGTCAACTTCAGCCTTGTCAACGAATTTGCCATCACCACGCTGAACGGAGTCGTCTCCTTTGCCGATGATTTCATTGACAAAGAATCGCCGATGACCTGGTACCTCGATCTGCGCAGCCACATGGTCCACCACCTGACGCTGGAAAAGATGGAGGTCGGGCGTTTTGCCGTAGCCGGGATCGGCCTGAACTTCTTCAAGCGCAACATCGTGAAATTCCAGTATGAAACCCTGGAGGCGGTGCTGCTGGCCTGGGACCATGTCCTGAAAGGTCCGGATTTCTTCACCGGAAATGCCGATGCCAGCGGCCCCCGCGCCGCCGTCAAGGCGCTGACCAAGACCGAGGTGTGGCAACCGGCAGCCGACCTTGATCTGGTCCCGAAGCTTGGCTTTCTGGAACGTTGGAAGTGGTTGCGCCGCAGGTTCTACAAGTTTTCGCTCAACGGTCACTTCCTGCCGCTGTACCGGCTGTGGGGCAGCCGGCGGGTTATTCCGGCGGCGCAACGCGGGCATCTGGATTCGGTTTGGGGCGCGGTGCAACTGACCTTCCTGAACTCCACCCGCGACAAGGGCTATGTCACCCGAAAGTCGAACTGGAAGGCGCTGAAGCTGCTGGTCCGGCTGACCGGCCTGTGGCTCCGCACCGTGTTCAGATACAAGGCGCTGCGCAGCCTCTACCACCGCCGCTATCCCGAGATTACCACGCCCGCCTACTGGCGGACTGCGCTGACGCTGGCACCTGCTGTTGAAACACCCGAGGCCGAAAAACCCAAAGCCGCCTGACCTCAAAAATTTTCGCCGAAAATCTTTCGGCCCGTCACGCCAGATGGCTGCGAAATGCGTCAATCACTTTGCCATAAACCTCGCGCTTGAACGGCACGATCCCGGCCAGCAGCGGCTCCGCGCCAATCCAGCACCATGCGCCAAATTCCTGATGCGGCTGCACAATGTTGACCTGATCGTCGCGGCCCTTGAACCGGTACAGAAACCAACGCTGCTTTTGGCCTTTGAACTTGCCGCCCCAGACTTTGCCCAGCAATTCCGGCGGCAGGTCATAGGTCAGCCAGCCGTCAGTTCGGGCCACAAACTCCACCAGATCAGCCGGAACACCGGTTTCCTCGACCAGTTCGCGCAAAGCCGCGACCCGAGGTTTCTCGCCTGCGTCAATCCCACCCTGCGGCATCTGCCAGGCACCGGCCCCGTCTTTGGTTTGGCTGGCATCCAGACGCCGTCCGGCAAAGATCAACCCCGCAGGGTTGATCAAGGTAATGCCCACGCAGGGCCGGTAGGGCAGCTCGCTTCCCGCTTCCGCCGTCACGGTTGCTTGGCCACAGCCGACAGACCGCGCAGGATGTCGACGGCATAGGCCAGCTGGAAGTCATCGTCGCGCAGTTTTGACGCTTCTTCGGTCCGGGCGCGATCGGCCTGCAACTGCTTTTTCTCGGCATCAGACATCGAGTCGTTGGACAAGATCCCGTTCAGATCGGCTTCCGAGGTCATCTTGTTCGGGTCTTTCGCGGCATCTTTCGGCTTGGCGTTCGGGTCGACCACCGGCTCGTTGACTACAATGTCCGGCATCACCCCCAACGCCTGGATCGACCGGCCCGACGGGGTGTAATACCGCGCCGTGGTCAGCCGCATCGCCCCATCGCCGCGCACCGGCAGAATCGTCTGAACCGAGCCTTTGCCGAAGCTTTTCGTGCCGACCACGATGGCGCGGTGTTGATCCTGCAACGCGCCTGCCACAATCTCGGACGCCGACGCCGATCCGCCGTTGATCAAGACAACCATCGGCTTGCCGTTGACCAGATCACCCTTGGTCGCATTGAACCGCTCGTTATCCTGCGGATTGCGGCCCCGGGTCGACACGATCTCGCCTTCGTTCAGGAAGGCGTCCGACACCTGGATCGCCTGCACCAGCAAACCACCGGGGTTGTTGCGCAAATCAACCACCACGCCGTTGACCTTGTCCAGACCGCCCGCCAGATCGACCGCCTTCTTCAATTCCGCCTGCAAGCCGCTAAAGGTCTGATCGGTGAAAGACGTGATCCGCAGCACCACCGTATTGCCGACCAAGCGGCCTTTGACCGCCGCGACCTTGATCGTATCGCGGATGATCGACACGTCGAACGGATCCTTGACCCCCTGGCGCACCACGTTGATCACCACCTCCGAGCCGATCGGCCCGCGCATCAGATCGACCGCCTGATCCATCGTCAGCCCGTTGACCGACTTGCCATTGACCTTGACGATCAGATCGCCGGTCTTGATCCCCGCCTTGTCGGCAGGGGTTCCGTCAATCGGCGACACCACCTTGATATAGCCATCCTGCTGGGTCACCTCGATGCCAAGCCCGCCGAACTCGCCCTTGGTCTGGACCTGCATGGCCGCATAATCTTTGGCGTTCATATAGCTGGAATGCGGGTCGAGCGACGACAGCATCCCGTTGATCGCCGCCTCAATCAGCTTCTGACTGTCAATTTCCTCGACATACTGGCTGCGGATGCGTTCAAACGCGTCGCCAAACAGATCGAGCTGTTGGTAGACCGAGGCGTTTTTCGTCGCCACCTCGGCAATCAGCGGCCCGGCGAATTGCGTGGTAATCAGCGCCCCGGCCAACGTGCCGCCCAATGCTGCCATCAGAACCTTGTTCATGCCCGTCTATTCCTCGTTTGCCGCGAACCATTCCGTCGGATCGACGGCATCCGCCCCATTGCGCAGTTCCACATAAAGCGTTTCGCTGTCACTTGCGCCAGCCCCTGTCGCCGCAGGCCGCTGGATATCGGCAGTTGCCGTCTCCACCCCGCCCATCAACCCCAGCGCTTCGCCTTGTGACACCACATCGCCTACCTCGCCATAAACCTGTTCCAGTCCGGCCAGAACCAGAAGATAGCCTTGTCCCGGCTCCAGGATCATCACATTTCCGTAGTTGAGCAGCGGCCCGCGGTAGCGGATCGTCGCAGCCCAAGGGGAGGTCACCAGCGCCAGGGGCCGCGTCGCCAGCGTCACCCCCGGTTTTGTCACTCCTTTGGCATCGGTTTCGCCCGCATGCAGGATAATGCGCCCCAAGACCGGCCAGGCCAGCCGGCCCTTGGCGGCGCCAAAGCCCGGCACATTGGTATCCAGTGGCGCCAGTCCCTTGGCAAAGGCCGCCAAAGTCTTGGCACTGGCCAGCAGCGCGTTCAGCGTCGCCGGGTCATCGGTGATCCGCTTGGGCAGATCGGTCCGGTCCGACATCGCCTGCGACAGGTTGGTGCGCGCCTTTTGCACCTGCATCAACCCCGCCGCCAACACCACCTGCGCCCCGGTCTGCAACGCCCGCAAATCGCGCAGTTCGCTCAAATCCTGCTTCAGCCCCGACGCCGCGCGCTGCAAAACGGGCGTCACATCGGCGAGGATCATCCCCGACCGCACCGTGCCCAACGGCCCATCCGGGTGCAGCAACATCAGCGGCCCCTGATCGACATCCAAGCCCGCCAGCACCCCCAACAACTGCGACACCTGGCCGCGCCTGGCCTGAAATTGCAAGGTCAGCGCGGTTTGCCGCAAACTGGCCTGCCGCATCGCCTCGCGCAGGGCCGCCAGCCCGGCTTCATAGGCCCGGATGGTCTGGGTCAGCGCCGCCACCCGGTCCTTGGCCCCATCCGCCGCCTGCAACGCCGTCACCGATGCCTGCAAATCCACCGCGGCTTTCTGCGCAGCCTTCGCCACGTCGCCCACAACTGCGGGGGCCACAACTGCGGGGGTCACCACCGCTTGGGCTGCAACCGGCCCGGCCAGCAGCCCCACAAGAACCAGCGCCTTGATCATGCCAAAAGCAAACTCCTGCCGGTCATCTCGACCGGCTGCTCCATCGCCATCAACGCCAGCAGTGTCGGGGCCAGATCCGCGAGCTTGCCGCCCGACCGCAAAACCGCCCCCGGTGGTCCGCCGACCAAAATCACCGGCACCGGATTGGTGGTATGCGAGGTATGCGGCCCGCCGGTCACCGGGTCGACCATCAACTCGCAATTGCCATGGTCGGCGGTCACAATCATCGCCCCGCCGACCTTCGCCAGCGCCGCCAGGGCCCGGCCCAACCCCAGATCCACCGCCTCACAGGCTTTGATCGCCGCAGGCAGGCTGCCGGTATGGCCGACCATATCCGGGTTGGCATAATTCACCACGATCAGGTCAAACCCCCGCTCGATCGCCGCAACGAGTTGATCCGACACCTCAACCGAGGACATCTCCGGCTGCAAATCATAGGTCGCAACCTTGGGCGATTTCGGCATGCACCGCGCCTCGCCGTCAAACGGCACCTCCCGCCCGCCGTTCAAAAAGAACGTGACATGCGGATATTTCTCGGTCTCGGCCAACCGGAACTGGGTTTTGCCATGGTTCGCCACCCATTCCCCAATCGAGTTAGGAATTGACCGCTTCGGATAAGCCGTCGCCATATAGGTGCTGTGGCTGTCGGAATATGCGACCATCCCCAGCAAAGCCGCCCAAACCGGCCGCTTGCCCGCGTCAAAGCCCACAAACTTCGGGTCCGCCAAAGCCGCGAGGATCTCGCGCGCCCGATCCGACCGGAAATTCAAACAAAAATAGCCATCGCCATCGCGCGCCCCCTGATAATCGCCAATCACCGTGGGGGCGATGAACTCATCCATCTCCGCCTTGGCATAAGACTGCGCCACCGCCGCGCCCGCCGTTGCCGCATGGCTACCCTCCCCAAACACCATCGCCCGAAACGCCCGCTCGACCCGCTCCCAGCGGTTATCCCGGTCCATCGCCCAATAGCGCCCGATCACGGTCGCCACCTTGGCCCCCGCCGGCAGCGACACCATCAAAGCTGAAACAAACTCCGCCGCCGAGTTTGGTGCCACATCGCGCCCATCGGTAATCGCATGCAAAGCCACCGGCACTCCGGCCGCGGTAATCGCCCGACACGCCGCCAGCACATGGTTCAAATGCCCATGCACCCCGCCATCCGAGATCACGCCCATCAGATGTGCTGTCCCACCCGAGGCTTTCAGCTTGCCGATAAACCCGACAACCGCCGCATTCCTGGCAAACGAGCCATCCTCAATCGCCAGATCAATCGCGCCCAAATCCATCGCAATCACCCGCCCCGCCCCAATATTGGTATGCCCCACTTCCGAGTTCCCCATCTGACCGGTCGGCAACCCGACCTCCGGCCCAAAGGTGACCAGCGTGGAATGCGGACATGTCGCCCAAATCCGGTTGAAATTCGGCACCCGCGCCAACGCCGGAGCCGACACCGCCGGGTTCGCCCCAATCCCCCAGCCATCCAGAATGCACAAAACCACAGGCTTGGCCGCGCTCATCGGATCATCCCCTGATAACTTGGCTCAGGTTCTACAGACCGCCCGCCCGGCAAGCAATCCGCCCCCTTGCATTCACCTGGGCGAAAATACTCACGGGAAGGTCCGGAAGGGCAGTCAGCCCGTCCGGGGTCGGGCATGGGGCGCAAACCTTAACGAAAAGTAAACGAAATTCCCAAAACATAACAATATCAACCTATTACCAAAGCGTCCACATGTGGACACCCGGTCAAACCCCCATTCTTAAGTCCGGTGATACGGCCCGCCGGCCAAAATCGTCGCCGCGCGGTACAATTGCTCGGCGAGCATCACCCGCACCAGCATATGCGGCCAGACCATCGCCCCGAAACTCACCGAGGCCTCCGCCTTGGCCCGCAAGGCCGGCGAAATCCCATCCGCCCCGCCGATCACAAACGCCACCGCCTGCCGCCCCCCGTCGCGCCACTTGGCCAGCATGCCGGCAAACTCCGGCGACGCCATGACCTGCCCGCGCTCATCCAGGCACACCAGAACCGCGCCGCCCGGCACCGCCCGGCCCAGCAAATCGGCCTCGGCAGCCATCCCCAGCCCGCGCTTGGCCTCGACCTCATGCTCGACCACCGGGCCCAGCCCCAAAGGCCGCCCGGTCCGCTCGAATCTCAGCAGATAATCGTCGATCAGATCGCGTTCCGGTCCGGCCCGCAGCCGCCCGACCGCGATCAGGTGGACCCGCATCTATACGGCGGTATCGGTATCGACCCGGTGCGCCGCCGACGGCATCCACATCTTTTCCAGCTGATAGAAGTCGCGCACCTCAGGCCGGAACACGTGGATGATCACGTCGCTGCCGTCGATCAGCACCCAGTCGCCGGTTTCGCGGCCTTCCATCTTGGCGGCCAGCTTGAACTTGTCTTTCAGCCGGTCCGCCAGTTTTTCCGAGATCGAGGCGACCTGCCGCGACGACCGGCCCGAACAGATCACCATGTAATCCGCCACATCCGACCGGCCGCGCAGATCGATCTGCACGACCTCTTCGGCCTTGTCATCGTCCAGCGAGGCCAGAACCTCGGCCAGCACGTCCTCAGACGAATACTCCAGTGCAGCGGCGGCGTTCGGGCGCAGGGGTCGCGGCCCAACCGGCAAGCCGGTGGCAGGGTCAGAATGAGACAGGACACCGTCCTCCAAAGCAACGCGCCGATCAGACCCCGGCGCAAGGTTTAGCCGCAGCATAGCAGCCAAGCCGCCAAACCTCAATCAAAGCCGGGGCCAAAGGCCAAGGCGGCGCGCATAGCCACTATCCGCAAGCACTGCAAGGTCGTCCAGGTGCAGGCTTATGCGGATGCGGAACCGGGCAATCCGGTTTTCCGCGTCCATCAAGCGATCCCACAAAAACGCCAGCAGGACGAAGTTTCAGTCAAACATCTTCCCGCGCTAATCCAGCGCAAACGCCACTTCGTTGCGCCGGTTCCACGGCAAGGTCCACGGCGGGTCATAAAAGTAGTAGAACGGCCCGGCGGTGGCGACCAACGCCTGGCCCCGGATCCACGACCGCAACTGGCCCTCGTGGGATTTGAGCGCGGCCAGCCCGGCCATCCCGGAAAACCGCAGCACCGCTTGGCGGTTCGCGGGCAGGCTGACCAAGCGGATGTGGCGGTCCTTCGGCCTGGGCAGGCTGGCCCGGGTATAGCCTGCGGGCATCCCGAATTGCACCAGCCATAAGCCATCCTGCGCCCGCTGCACCACCGGCGTCGTCATGGCAACCGTCTCGCCCGGCACCTGAGTGACCGGCGTGGTCATCGCCAGTTTCGCCGCGCCGTCATTCGCGCCAAAGATATAGCCCGCGAGGATCCGAAACCCGGTGCTGACCGCCTGACCCTGCGTCCCCTCCACACTTACCTCCGCCATCAGACGCGGGGCATAATTGCGCACCTCGATTGCATTGTCGCGGCGCTCGACGCCGTAGGCCGGCATCTGGTTCGATTTGTACGTCTCAGCCATCGCCATCCCCAAACCTCCGCACGTCAGGCCAGGCAACCGCCCGGAAACAATCACACCAAACCTCGCACCAAACCTCGCACCAAACCTCGCACCGAACTGGGCTCCGAACTGGGCACCAATCCGCATCGCACGCCTCCCGCCGTTGATATGGCGGGTCAGCACCGGTTCGCCAAGACCGCGGACCTGCCACCCCGGCCAGACCGGCGGGTCAGCGCCGGACCCGCCCGATCCCGATCCCGGACCGCACTTCCCCAAGCCGCACCGCAAACCCGATTGTCCACGCGCCAGAAACAACCACCGCACTCCCCTCAAAAAACGCCACAAAACGCCCAAAACCTTGCCGCAAAACCGCTTTATTTCTTGACAGACACCCGCGAGACTGGCTTACCCCAAGTTGCATTTTGGTCCGACAGGAGCTCGCCATGATCAACTTCAAAACCCTTGGCCTCGCGGCATCCTTTGCCGCCCTCGGCGCAGTGGCGTCGGCCGCGACGATCAATTTCGACGACATCCGCGGGCGGATTGCGGACGGCTACAACGGTCTGGACTGGAGCAATTTCGGTGTGCTCAACACGGCCAAGGCAAAATACAACGGGTCGGGCTACGAGAACGGCACCACCAGCGGCACCCATGTCGCGTACAATCGCTTTGGCCACCCCGCCGCCTTCTCGTCGTCCAGCGATTTCACGCTGAACAGCTTTGAAATCACCGGTGCCTGGCGCAATAGTTTGAGCGTGCTGATCACCGGCTACGAAAATGGCATCCTGGCCTTCACCCAACAGCTGTTGCTCAACGTCAATGGCCCGACTTTGGTGACGCTGAACTGGGCTGGCATCGACTCGGTCGGGTTCGAATCGTCCGGTGGCTTCAACGCCGGCCTTCAGGGTGACGGCACCCAGTTCGCGCTGGACGATCTGACATTCAACGCCTCCCCGGTGCCGCTGCCCGCCGCCTTGCCGCTGTTGGCCGCAGCTTTGGCTGGCATGGGCTTTGCAGCCCGCCGCCGCCGTACCAAGCGCTAACCGCCTTCCTGTCGCCCAAAACCAGCGATGGCCCCGCGCCATCGCTTGTTTATTTTCCGGCCCTGCCGTATACCCACGCCCATGCAAGCCTACGTCCACTTCAACATTTCCGACCATGATCGGCTGCCCGCGCGCTTTTTCGGCGACCTGGCGAATGTGCTGTCCCGGTCGTAAGCCGTTTCGCGCCCCGTGGCGCTGATCCTGCCTTGCACCCCCAATTTCCCTGCCTTTCGCCTAAGGAAAGCGCCATGACCGCTCCTAAAACCCCCGCTCGCACCCTCTATGACAAAATCTGGGACGATCATCTGGTCGATCAGGCCGAAGACGGCACCTGCCTTTTGTATATCGACCGCCACCTGGTCCATGAAGTCACCTCCCCGCAAGCCTTCGAGGGCCTGCGCATGACCGGCCGCAAGGTCCGCGCACCTTTGAAAACCATCGCCGTGCCGGACCACAACGTGCCGACCACGCTGGACCGCGCCAATGCAGCGACGATGACCGAGGACAGCCGGATTCAGGTCGAAGCGCTCGATAAGAACGCCCGCGATTTCGGCATCAACTACTATCCGGTATCCGATGTTCGCCAGGGCATCGTCCATATCGTCGGCCCCGAGCAAGGCTGGACCCTGCCCGGCATGACCGTGGTCTGCGGCGACAGCCACACCGCCACCCACGGCGCGTTCGGCGCTCTGGCCCATGGCATCGGCACTTCGGAGGTTGAACACGTTCTGGCCACCCAAACCCTGATCCAGCGCAAGGCCCGCAACATGAAGGTCGAGATCACCGGCCACCTCATGCCCGGTGTGACTGCGAAAGACATCACGCTCAGCGTCATCGGCGCCACCGGCACCGCAGGCGGCACCGGCTATGTCATCGAATATTGTGGCCAAGCCATCCGCGACCTGTCGATGGAAGGCCGGATGACCGTCTGCAACATGGCAATCGAGGGTGGCGCGCGCGCTGGCCTGATTGCCCCGGACGAGAAAACCTACGCCTACTGCTTGGGCCGCCCGCACGCCCCGAAAGCTGCCGCCTGGGATGCTGCCGTCGCCTATTGGCAGACCCTCTACACCGACGCTGACGCCCATTGGGATAAAGTCGTGACCCTGAAAGGCGAAGACATCGCCCCGGTGGTGACTTGGGGCACCTCGCCTGAGGATGTTCTGCCGATCACCGGCGTCGTCCCCTCGCCGTCCGATTTTCACGGTGGCAAAGTCGAAGCGGTGCAGCGCAGCCTTGACTATATGGGCCTGACCCCGGGACAAAAGCTGTCCGAGATCAAGATCGACACCGTCTTCATCGGCTCCTGCACCAATGGCCGGATCGAAGACCTGCGCGCGGCTGCGGCGATCCTGAAGGGCAGACGGAAGAAAGACGGCATCCGCGCCATGGTTGTCCCCGGTTCCGGTCTGGTCCGTGCCCAGGCCGAGGCAGAGGGTCTGGCCCAGATCTTCATCGACGCCGGTTTTGAATGGCGTCTGGCCGGCTGCTCGATGTGCCTCGCGATGAACCCCGACCAACTTGCGCCCGGCGAACGCTGCGCCGCCACCTCCAACCGCAACTTCGAAGGCCGTCAGGGCCGGGGCGGCCGCACCCACCTGCTATCGCCCCAAATGGCCGCCGCCGCCGCCATCACCGGCCATCTGACCGATGTGCGCGAGATGATGGGCGCGACGGTGTGACGTTCAGTGACTATATCGTGTATGCGGATGAGAGCGGTTCCCCTGTTCTGTCCGCAGACCTTAACGACTTTCCAGTGTTCGTGCTGGTCTTCGTTCTGGTTGCCAAGAGCGACTATTCGAATCTTCTGATCCCCGAGATTCAGCGGTTGAAGTTCGACTTTCTTGGGCACGATCAAGTCATCCTGCATGAACGTGACATCCGCAGACAGTCGGGCGCTTTCGCATTTCTACAAGTCGACGCGCTAGTGCGGGAGAATTTCATGACAAGGATCGGGGAGTTGGTCGGGAACGCGCCGATCAGCGTTGCTTGTGCTGTCATCGACAAGAAGGCTCTCGCGCAAAAATATGCGACACCATGGGATCCTTACGATTTGGCTTTGAACTTCTGCATGGAGCGAACGGCGATGTTTCTTTGTGGCAAAGGGCAGGCCGGAAAGAAAGTCCATGTTGTGTTTGAGGCCAGAGGCGCGACCGAGGATCACCATTTGGAACTGGAGTTCCGGCGGGTGACTTCGGGCCGCCCGAAAGTTGGCAATCGTGTCATGCAGATTCAGAGGCTGGAGTGGGAGCCGATTTTTTCACCGAAGGCTGCCAACTCCAGCGGCCTTCAAGTCGCCGACCTGCTTGCACGGCCCATCGGACTGAACCACCTCCGTCCCGGCCAGCCAAATCGTGCGTTCGAAACGCTGAGCCCCAAAATCATTGGGCAAAAGCCCAAGGTGTTCCCCTGAAAAAGCTATGGGCCGCCGAGATACCCCAGCAGCCCATCGCCGACCGAAAAACTCCAGCCCACTTCGTTACGCAATATGCGTATTGGGCATGAAAAAGTCAACCCAACGAGGTTCCACCATGACACCCTTCACCAAACTGACCGGAATTGCGGCCCCGATGGCCTTGGTCAACATCGACACCGACATGATCATCCCCAAGCAGTTCCTCAAGACCATCGCCCGCACCGGCCTTGGCAAGAACCTGTTTGACGAAATGCGCTACAGCCTCGACGGTGCCGAAATCCCAAGCTTTGTTCTCAACCAGCCCGCCTACCGCCATTCTGAAATTCTCGTGGCAGGCGATAACTTTGGCTGCGGATCTTCGCGTGAACATGCGCCCTGGGCCTTGCTGGATTTCGGCATCCGCTGTGTGATTTCCACCTCGTTCGCCGACATCTTCTACAACAACTGCTTCAAGAACGGCATTCTGCCGATCGTGATGCCGCGCGAGGTGGTTGATGCGCTGATGGAAGACGCGAAAAAGGGTGCCAACGCCCGCCAGACCATTGATCTGGCAGCACAAACCGTCACCACCTCGGACGGACGTATTTTCAGCTTCGAGGTCGACAGCCACCGCAAGCACTGTCTGATCAACGGCCTCGACGACATCGGCCTGACGATGGAGAAAGTCGCCTCGATTGACTCGTATGAGAAAAACGCTGCCGCCCGGCATCCATGGGCTTAAGACCTGAGGCGGGAAAACCGAAAACCGGTTTTCCGCATCCATGACGTGAATAGTCAAAAATAACTCAATAACCACAACATGTTGCGCCGAGCGTGGAAAACCCCACCGCTCGGCCATTTTGTTAACTCAAAATTGATTCAATCCTGCAACACCTGATCCCTGAAAGCGCCACGGAGCCAACGTCTTGTTAACCAGACAGTTGCGACACTTCGGGAAAGAAGGCAGAATTTGGGCAAGACTGAGGCAATCCGCCATAATGGGCGCGACATCGCTGGAACAAGGGCCTGGCACAACATCAGGTTCGTCTGGCAGAGGGGTGCAGGAGCAGTGATTTCGCGGCTGACAGGTGCTGTTATGCGGGCCGTACTGGTGATGCTGGTCGTCGCAACACCGACCGTGCTTTTGGCCGATTTGCGGGCCGACAGTCAACAGATGGTGGCCCTGATCGCGCTGTTCATGGCGGCGCTGACCCTTGCCGAATATAACGCCGTCTACCCCGGACTGGTCGAATTCCGCGATGCGCCGCCGTTCAACCGCATCCGCTTTCTCATGCTGTTTGCGACCGTGTTCTGCCTTAGTGCCATCGAACGTGGCCGGACCCACCCGTCGACCCTCACCGAACTGGTCCACGCCGTCGGTGCCCTGATCGGCCTGTCGATGGATTTTCCGTATAGCCCGGTTCGCCTCGCGACCTTGATGATGGCCGGTAACGCGACCGAAGCGCAGGTCGGCGCCGTGCGGACCGCCGCCGGTATGGCATATCTTATCTCATTGATATCATTAGCAATTTTCGTCATCATCATGCGGCTTGGCAACTGGCCCCGCCGCGACCGGCCGTTCAACGTCTGGGTCAACCTGCCGACGTTCGACCCGACCTCCGGCGGCGATGTGGTCGCCCGCCTGACGCGCGACGCCCGCTGGAACATCGCCATCGGCTTCCTGCTGCCCTTCATCATCCCGACCGTGGTTGAAATGGCCTCGGTCGGCTTCCCGCCGTTGAGCCTCACTTCGCCGCAAACCCTGGTCTGGACGATGACGGCCTGGTCCTTCCTGCCCGCCAGCCTGTTCATGCGGGGCATTGCGATGGGCCGGGTGGCAGAGATGATCCATGCGCGCAGGCAGGCCAGCGGTGATGCCGAAACCGGCGGCCAATACGCGCCGGGATGACATGGGCTGGCGGGCCGTCATCGCAGCCCTATGGCTGTTTTGCCCAGGTTTGGCTGTGGGTCAAAGCGTTCTGGTCGCGACCTACGATGCCGGGCTGTCCAGCTATGGCCCCGGCCTGGTCCTGCAACACATCCTCAAAGCCAATGATCCGCCGACCGAGGCTGCGATTGCGGTAATTCAGCGGCTGAACGCCGATGTTCTTCTGTTGACCGGCATCGACTATGACTATGATAACAAATCGCTTTTTGCCTTGCAGGACAGGTTGCGAACCGCCGGACTGGACTATTCCGAGGCCCTGGCCTTCCGCCCGAACACCGGCATTTCAACCGGCCTCGACCTTGACCATGATGGCGCAGTAGGCGGCCCGCGTGATGCGCAGGCCTATGGCCGGTTTGCCGGGCAGGCCGGCATGGCGATCCTGTCGCGTCTGCCGATCGACCGCGCCCATATCGTTGATTTCACACCACTTTTGTGGCGCGACCTGCCCGCCGCCGACCTGCCCCCCGACATGACCGCGGCCGCCAAAGCCATCCAGCGTCTGTCGACTGCGGGCCATTACGTCGTGCCGATCACCTATTTTCCCGAAAAGACCGTGAACCTCCTGATCTGGTCCGCCACCCCCCCGGTGTTCGATGGGCCAGAGGACCGCAACGGTCGCCGCAACGCCGATGAGACGGCCCTGTGGCTGCACCTGCTGGCGGGAAATCTGCCGCAAATCCCCCCCGCCAACGGCTTTTTTGCCCCGCCCGCAGCGCCGTTCATCCTGATCGGAGAGCCCAACCTCGACGCCAGGGACGGTCAGGGCAATCCGCAGAATTTGAACGCTTTACGGACACTTGCCACCCTGCAAGACCCCCAGCCGCGCGGCACCTCTGGCCGGATTGACCGGCATCAGGCCGGCGATACCGCGCTGGACACCGCAGTTTTGCCGAAAAGCGGCATCGGGCTGCGGCTCGACATGATCCTGCCCTCGGCGGACATCAGCGTCACCGAGGCAGGGGTGATGTGGCCGCCCGACAGCGATCCGTTCGCCGCCACCCTGACCCTTGCCAGCCGTCACCGCCCGGTCTGGGCCATGCTGACGCTGCCTTGAACCGGCATCAGATGGGTCAGATGTTCGGTCAAAACCACATCAAGCGGGGTGGGCCGGAAATCCGGCAAAACCTTCGCCAAAGGTTCCGCGTCCAAAGAATGCGGCAAATCATACAGATAGCGCATCTCGCGCAACTCCCGCGCCACCTCCCAGACCGGCGAGGCGAGCGTCACCAACCACCACGGAAATCCAGTCACCCGCAGGCTGCGACCGATCAACCGTGCCAGATGCGCCTTCAAGCCATTGCTCGACAAGGTATATCCCGCATCCGCCAAGTGATGGATCATCTGGCCGCTGAATTCCGCAGCCTGCCGCAATCTGATGGAAACCGGCCAGATGGAAACCGGCCAGATGGAAACCGGCCAGATTGAACCTGGCCTGCTTGAAACCGGGCCTGATTGAACCGGGCCTGCTTGACCCCGAAGCTGCCACCCGCTAGGCCAACCGCGACCAATGACAGGAGCCCCCATGGCCAACCCTTCCATCCTGATCCTCGCCGGGGACGGCATCGGCCCGGAAGTCATGGGCGAGGTGAAAAAGCTCATCAGCTGGTTTCACACCAAGCGCGGCATTAGCTTCGATGTCAGCGAAGACCTGGTCGGCGGCAGCGCCTATGACGCGCATGGCACGCCCCTGACCGATGCCACGATGGCCAGGGCGCAAGCGGCGGATTGCGTTTTGCTGGGCGCTGTCGGTGGCCCGAAATACGACAACTTGGATTTTTCCGTCAAACCCGAACGCGGGCTGCTGCGTCTGCGCAAGGAAATGGACCTGTTTTCCAACATTCGCCCCGCCCAATGCTTTGACGCCCTCGCCGATTTCTCCTCGCTGAAAAAGGAAGTCGTCGCCGGTCTGGACATTGTCATCGTCCGCGAACTCACCTCCGGCGTCTATTTCGGCGAACCCCGTGGCATCTTCATCGAAGGCAACGAGCGGGTCGGCATCAACACCCAGCGCTACACCGAAAGTGAAATCGCCCGGGTCGCCCGCTCCGCCTTTGAACTGGCCCGCAAACGCACCAACAAGGTCTGCTCGATGGAGAAGGCCAATGTGATGGAAAGCGGTGTTCTGTGGCGCGAGGTCGTGCAGGAGATTCACGACAAGGAATACCCCGACGTCCAGCTTTCCCACATGTATGCCGACGCTGGCGCCATGCAGCTGTGCCGCTGGCCCAAGCAGTTCGACGTCATTTTGACCGACAACCTGTTTGGTGATCTCTTGTCCGACATGGCCGCGATGCTGACCGGCAGTCTGGGCATGTTGCCCTCGGCCTCGCTGGGCTTGCCGCAAGCCAATGGCCGGCCCAAGGCGCTTTATGAGCCGGTCCACGGCTCCGCTCCGGACATTGCCGGCACCGGAAAAGCCAACCCGATCGCCTGCATCCTGAGTTTCGCCATGGCTCTGCGCTACAGCTTTGACCTTGGCGACGAGGCGACCCGGGTGGAAAAGGCGGTCGAAAAAGTCCTGGCCGACGGTGTGCGCACTGCAGACCTGATGGGGCCGGAAGGTGGCACCCCGGTCACCACCAGCCAGATGGGTGATGCGGTGGTAGCCGCATTGGACGCGAGCCTTTAAGCTTAAAACAAAGAAAAACGACCTGGCCGTGGCGGTTGCGGGCGCGTTTTGTTTCGATGCGGCGCTGATACAAGCCCTATGACCACCCTTTCAAATCCGTTGCGTGGGGCGCTATTGGCGCTGGCGTCTTTTGCCGCCTATGCCTGCTCTGATGTGTCGGTCAAGGCGCTGGGGCGCGATCTGAACTCGTTTCAGGTGATGTTCTTTGCCGCCTGCTGCACCTTGCCGTTCATTGTGGCGCAAATTTTCTGGATGGACCGGCGCGCGAGCCTCAAGCCAGCGCTGCCCGGCCTGACAGCACTCCGGGTGGTGATCACCCTCTTTGGCAGCGCGTTTGTGACCTACACGTTCACCCATCTGCCGCTTGCGCAATGCTACGCCATCTTCTTCACCATGCCGATGATGATCACCGTGCTGGCCTGGCCCGTGCTGGGCGAGCCGATTGACCCTACCCGTGGGTTGATCATCCTGTTGGGCTTTGGCGGCGTGCTGATCGCGTTGCAGCCCGCCAGCACCCACTTTCAACTGGCGCATCTGACGGCGATCTGTGGGGCCACAACCGGCGCGCTCAACTCACTGATCCTGCGCAAGATCGGGCGTCGCGAAAGAGCCGGGGTGATCCTGTTTTATCCCGTCCTGATGCAGATCATCGGGGCCGGGGCCATCATGCCATTCGTCTGGCATCCCTTGAGCCTGCAGGACTGGCAGATTGGCCTGCAACTGGGCGTGTTGGCCACGTTGGGCGGGTTGTTCATCATCTCGGCTTACCGGGTGGCCCCCGCGATTGTGGTGGCCCCGATGCAGTACAGCCAGATCCTGTGGGCCAGTACCTTGGGCCTGATATTTTTCGGCGAACGTCCCAGCCTGACCACGGCTATGGGCATCGGTGTCATTATCGCCGCCGGTATGATGCTGCTCTTTGTCGCGGGGCGGGCGCGGCCGCAAAAGTCGGCGGCCTGATCGAGGGCTGCCTCCTGATCGAGGGCGGCCTTGGGCGTTTTACCCTTGAATTCGCCCCGGTTCGGCGCGAGGGAAGGGACGGCTTTCGCCCCAATCCCCAATTCAGGTCTGTCATGCCCGCCCGTCCATCCCACCTGAACGGAGCGCTGGTGGCGCTCCTGTCCTTCGGTATTTATGCCACCGCCGACGCTATCGTAAAGTTTATGGGGGCCAGCTACAGCCCGTTTCAAAACATCTTCTTTTCCGGCCTGTTAGGCTTTCCGCTGGTTGCCATCCTCTTGATGGGCGACCGGAGTGAAGGCAACCTGATCCCGCGCAAGCCCGCCATGACCCTGCTGCGGTCCGGTCTGGTCGTGCTCAACACGCTTTGCGGGTTTTACGCGTTTTCCGCCCTGCCGATGAGCGAGGCTTACCCGATTTTCTTCGCCTCCCCGATCCTGATCACCCTGTTCGCCATCCCGGTCTTGGGCGAAAAGGTCGGACCGCATCGCTGGGTCGCCATTCTCGTGGGCCTGTTGGGCGTGATTGTCGTGCTGCGGCCCGGCCAGTCGCATCTGGGGCTCGGGCACCTCGCAGCCATCGGGGCCTCGGTTATCTTTGCGATCAATTCGGTACTGGTGCGGGTGACCGGACAATCCGAACGCTCGGTGGTGATCATGCTCTATCCGATGATCGCCAACTTCATCGTGTCCGGGGTGGCCTTGCCGTTTGTCTACCAACCCTTGCCGATCGAACACCTTGGCCTGCTGGCCGCGATGTCGACGTTGGGCTTCATCGGCGGCCTCTTGGCCATCGCAGCCTACCGGCGCGCACCGGCCGCGATTATTGCGCCGATGCAATATAGCCAAATCATCTGGGCCACATTTTTCGGCAGCCTGCTGTTCCATGAACGGCACGATCTCGGCACGATCATCGGCACCCTGATCATCATCGGCTCCGGCATCTACATCGTGATGCGCGAAGGGACCCCCGCCGAGTCGCTGAACCGCCCGGTGCTGGAGGCGCGGTCGCGCTTTGACCTTGGCCTGATGCCGCGCCTCAGTTCATGGTTCAAGTTCTTTGACAGCCGGTCGGCCAAAGGCCGCGAGCGCGACGACGCCTCTTGACCCCGACACCACCGGTGCTACCGAATCATCTCGGCCCCCTTGCAATGCCCCCCGTGACGCGGTAACCCCCCGCCACGGTCGGAGCGTAGCGCAGTCTGGTAGCGCACCTGCTTCGGGAGCAGGGGGTCGGAGGTTCGAATCCTCTCGCTCCGACC
>JAYTQA010000390.1:0-7610 GCA_043746955.1 bacterium
CAGCCAATGGCCCGTTGGCGTCCGGCCCACTGATCAGATTGCTTGCGAAATCACGTCCTTTATTGACTGAGAATATAATGTTGCCATCCAGATCAATCAAAAACAAATCCGGATAGCCATTCAGATTTATCCACTTTCGAAATGCCGGATGAAATTGCGCGTGCTGGTCATTGTAGGTTCGAAACCACGTTGCTCTGTCCAAATTCATGCGCGTGTCAGCCGGATTGGGATTGCTGGAAATGTAGTCCTCCGTCAAGGCAGCGGCAGGGTCGGCACCTTCTGATTGCCAGCCGAGTTGAAGCCGCCGAAAGCCTGCGACGGCCAGCGGGCTGCCGGACATATCCGCAATATTGCTCGCGATATTGGCGTAAAATCGCTCCACTGCGGTTTTCCGGCTGTCCAGCAGCGCTGAGATGGTCGCTTGTAAGTCTTTTTGCGCCAAAGAATTGATCTCGATATAGCCGACCGATCCAACGATAAAGGCCACCAACAGGCCGACGCCGAAGATCACGATGGGAAGCCTGGTTTTCAAAGGAATCGAGCCGAAATTCATCGTGATATCCTGTCTTGCCCGATCCGGCATCCCGGCCCGTCGCGGCATGTCCCGGCCACCCTAGCAGAGCCGCATTTAAGCTCGGCTTAACTGGCAAAATTCGCGGTGTTTTGCGGTCTTAATGGTGGCGCAATCAAAAAAGCAGCGGTTCAGATCGAACCTCTGGGTGCAGGCTGAGAGTATGGCCCATCAGGCGTTGGCGCAGCTCGGTGAGCCGCAGACGCGTCATGGCGGTTTCGGGGGCTAAATTGCCACTGATCTGGTGGCGCGATTCTGCGGCCAGATCGTCCAGCCAACAGGACAGGTCCTGCAGCGTCTGGCTTAAAAGGTCGATTTTTTGCAATGAAATGACGCTCGCCCGAAAGTTTGCCCGCGCGATGCCGCTATCGGTGTGGAACAACTGTTCCAGCAGGGGTGCGATGCTATCCTCAATCTCCAACAACAGGCGGGCGCTATCGCCGAGGATGGCGGCGGTGCGCTCCAGCAAGGGGGGCAGGGGTTGTTTCACGTTTGCGACCCCCTACAGCGGACCCACGACACGTTCGATCGAGGCTTTCATCGTGGCCGTGGTAAAAGGTTTGCGGATCAGATTGTTCAGCCCCAATTCCTGCCCGATGCGCAGAAGTTCGGCGGTGGGCTGGCCCGTGATCAAGATAAACCCGATGCGCGCGGTCGTTTTGGTATTGCGCAGGGCGTGCAGCAATTCCAGACCGTTCATGCCCGGCATGTTCATGTCGCATAAAACAAGGTGCACGGGGGCAGCGATCAGCTTGCCAAGCGCGGTGCGGCCATCGTTTTCGGTTTGGTACTTGGTGATGCCCAGATCCTCCAGAGACTGGGTGATCAGCGCCCGGCTGACCGACATATCATCGATCACGACGACGCGAATGGTGTCTCGCAGGCTCATTTTTAACGACCTTCCAGCCGGCTGGACCAAGGATCGGCCGCAGCACGGTCAGGTGTTTTGGGTTTGGTCTCGCGGCCTGCGGACTGACGTTGATAGGCGGTGATGCCAACCCCCCGAAACATTGGCTCCGCCGGGCCCGCCACACGCTCGGAATGGCCAATGCACAGGTAACCAGCGGTTGCCAACAGCGCGCCAAACCGGCTCCAAAGCCGCGCCTGCGTGGGTTTGTCAAAGTAGATCGCGACATTGCGGCAAAAAATGACCTGAAACGGCCCATGGATCGGCCAATTTTCAATCAGATTGAGCCGTCCGAAGGTGATCAACTGCCGTGCTGCCGGCCCGATCTGAAAGCCGCCCGGCGCGGGTTCGACGAACTTGCGCAGCGCGTCCGGTATGGCCCGCCGCTCGTCTGCCGGATAAAACCCAGACTCCGCCTTGCCGAGGATTTCTGCGTCCACATCGGTGGCGAGAATACGCAGGTTCAGCTTGGCCGCCTCGGGGCACAGCGATAGCACGGTAAACGCCAACGAGTAGGGCTCCTGCCCGGCGGAACAGCCTGCCGACCACAGTCGCACGCGGTCTCCCGCCCGGGCTGCCTTGATCAGGGGTGGCAAAACCAGATCGCGCAGGAGCTTGAAGTGGTGATCTTCCCGGAAGAATTGGGTCACATTGGTGGTCAGTGCCGACAGCATCGCGGCGCGTTCGGCCCCGCCGTCGGCGCCGGTCAAGACCGCACAATAGTCACGAAACTGATCGAATCCCAGCAATTTCAAACGCTTCAACAGCCGGGAATAGACCAGATCGCGTTTTGCCGGCGTCAAGTGCAGGCCAAAATCGTGCATGGCAAGGTCGGCAATGATCGCAAAATCTTCGTCGGTGAATCGGATGCGGTCAAGCGACCGGTCGGGCGGGCCACCGGAGCGCAGGGCCGCCATCATGGCACGGCCTTTGCGCTGTGATGCAGCACCGCGCCAAGGTCGATCACCCGGGTCATGCCGTTTTCGATCGGGATGACCCCGGTGATGCTTTGCCGGGCCAGTTCTGACCGGATGTCCGGGGTTTCCTGAATTTGGTCGCGCGGAACCGACAGTATTTCGGAGACTGCCTCGACCAAAAGACCCACGGTTTGGCCGCCATGCATCGCGACAACGATGACGTTGCGCGGGTTTTCGCGGGTCTGGCCAAGACCGAAGCGGGCCGCCAGATCATAGATCGGAATGACCGAGCCGCGCAGGTTCATCACCCCCAACACTTCTCGTGGGGCGTGGGGCAGGGCCGTCACCGGGCTCCACCGCCTGATCTCCCGCACTTGGGTAATTTCGATGCTGAAGCTTTGTTGACCAGCCGAGAAGGTGACAAACTCAACCAGAGATTTCGATGGATCTTCAAGCATTTGCATAGGCGGCCTTTCCCGCATTCGAGGCGATATTGGCCAAGGGTTGGCCACCGGGCATTCGGCCGCCGACGATAGCATCGGGGTCCAGGATCAAGGCAATCCGGCCATCGCCCAGCACAGTCGCCGCCGAAACCCCGGGCACCGTCCCGAAATTGCTTTCAAGGCTTTTGATCACCACTTGCCGCTGGTCGAGCACTGCATCCACAACCAGCGCGCATTCGCCCAGATGTTCAGATTCCACCAGCAGCAGCAGGGGCATACTTTCGCCGGTCATGTTGGGAAACCCCAGGCTGGTGGCCACATCAACCACCGGGATCATCCGGCCCCGGATCGACAACAGGGTTTCATCAGAGCCGATCCGGTGCAGGTCGCTGGGTCGGGGTCGGATGGTTTCGATGATCGAGGTGATCGGCACCACCAGCGTCTGGCCGCCGACGGTGACAACCATGCCGTCCATCACCGCCAAAGTCAGCGGCAGCAGGATGGTGAATTCGGTGCCCTGGCCCGGCATGGTGGCGATGGAAACCCGGCCCCCCAATGCCTGGACCGCAGTGCGCACCACATCCAGACCCACGCCACGCCCCGACAGGTTCGACACACTGGTCGCGGTTGAAAAGCCCGCCATGAACAAAAGCTGGTCAATTTCACCGTCGCTTAGCTCGGCTTCCGCAGGGATGAGCCCTTTGCGTTTGGCAATTTCAAGGATTTTCGGGCGGTTCAACCCGGCGCCATCGTCTTTGACGGTGATGATCACGCTGCCGGACCGGTGTGCCGCAGCCAATCGGATGGTCCCCATCGGGGGCTTACCGGCCGCTGCCCGTGCCGCGCAGTTTTCGATGCCATGGTCCACGGCGTTGCGGATCATGTGGGTCAGCGGATCGGCGAGGCGTTCCACCACGGTTTTATCAACCTCGGTCCCCTCGCCAAAGGTCATAAGTTCGGCCAGTTTTCCAGATGAATCCGCAGCCTCTCGGACAATGCGCGACATCCGCTGGAACAGCGATTTCACCGGCTGAGCCCGGATCGCCATCACACCTTCCTGAATATCGCGCGCCAGCAGGCGGTAATCTTCGATGTGCAGCACCAGATCATCGTCGCGGGTGGCGGTCATGTCCTGCAGGCGCTGCGCGATCATCGCCTGATTGATGATCAACTCGCCGACGGCATTGATCAACCGGTCAACCCGGTCGAGATCGACGCGAAGGGTGGCTTTAGGGCCTTTGGCTTCGCCGTCGTCGCCCCGTTCGGGTTTTTTGGGCGCAGCGGCTACGGCAATGTGAGCAGGCGTTGGAGGGTCCGGCACAATGGGGTCAGGGCTGGCCAGGCTGGGCATCGCAAGGGCGGGTGCCCCTTCAACCTCTTTCACGTCCGGTTCCGCGGCGGCAGGTGGCCGGGTTAACGGCTCGATTGTCAGGTCACACAGGCCGTGAACGAACTCAAACACCTCCTGCACGGCGATTTCGCTTTCGTCGGTCTCAAGCTCGATTGTCCAATGCAGATGAAATTCGCTGGGTTGATAACCCGCCCAATCGGGCAGTTGGCTCAGGTCGAGCCGGCAAGTCATCTGGCCCAATTCGCCGAGCGCCGCAAACAGCAGGGCGGGTTCGTGACCGTTGGTGAACAAGGCCGGATGCGGGTGAAATTGGATACGAAAACCCGAAGGCTCGCCCAAGGTGTCAGCGCCTTGGGGGCAAAGATCCGCCAGCGGCTGAAGGTCGAGCGGCACAGCATGGAATTCGAAATTGTCCCAGGCGTCAACGGCCTCGATTGTGCCTTCGCCCAGACAGGCTTGCAGGGCGGATAGAAAGCCGGAGGTCACGTCGTCTGCAATCGTGCGGCCACTGCGTGCGGCATCGACCAGATCGGCCAGACAGTCGGCGGACCTGGTCAGAATGTGCAAGATCTGGGGCGTCAGCGCCAGCGTTTCAGACCGGACCGCGTCCATCACGGTTTCAAACGCATGGGCAAAGCTGACAAGTTCGGTCAGCTTGAACGCCCCGGCACCGCCTTTGATCGAATGCACCGCGCGAAACACCGAATTCACGGTTTCCTTGTTAAACGCGGCCCCCGGCATCGAAGCGAGCCCTTCGGCCAACGCTTCAAGCAGCTCCTCCGTCTCTTCAAAGAAGGTTTCGAGGATTGGATTGGCCATCTTACGCGACCATCCCGGTGACCCTGCGGATGACAGACACCAGCGAGACATCGTCGAACGGTTTCACAATCCATCCGGTTGCCCCGGCATCGCGCGCGCGGGCCTTTAGCCTGTCGCCGCTTTCGGTGGTGAGCACCAGGATCGGCACCTGGTTGTCGATCTGGCCGTTGCGGATCGCATTGATCACGCCGTAACCGTCCATATTGGGCATGTTGATGTCGGTGATGACGATGTCCGGGCGCATTTGCGCGTAGCGTTCAACCCCATCGACGCCGTCCACGGCAGAGGCAAATTCAAAACCCGCCTGTTCCATGACCGATCGCAAAAGTTCGCGGATCGTCTTGGAATCATCAATGACAAGCACTTTCAGCGTCATTTCAAGCCACTCCAGCCAGTGTTTTCGACGGTCAGCCCCAATCGGATAAAGTCGTGCATCAGGCGGGGTGGCAGGTCAGACACGTCAAACCCCAGATTGCGCCCCCGCCAAGCTCGCGATGCAGTCAGCAAAGCTTGTAGAACCCGCGAATCCGGGCGTTTCTGGTGCCGCATGGAAATGCGAACCGGGCAATCGTCGTTGTCATGCAGGAACGATAGCAGTGGGTCGGTCGGCGCGATGCTCAGCCGGTCCTGCGGTTCAAACGTCTTGCAGTCGTCCCCGATCGGCATGTGTTGGCCAAACCCTCGAATGTTGTCAGCGATCCGCAGCCCGGTTGGTTCCGGCTATCCATCGGATACCAAGACGCGCTTAAGAATTGGTTTCCGTTAAATCGGCAGCGTCCCGAACAACCCGTCTGGGTCGGTCAAGGGGCTGGGTAACTGGTTAAAAGATGAAGCTTCGGTCAGTTGCGCGTCAGTTTTACGCTTTTGATCCCAAAGGGGCCCATCAGGTCGGTGGCCTCTGCGGGTTCTTCAAGCAAGTTGATCGACCCGTCTTGCTGCCAACCAGAAGCTGGCCTGATCTCGGACCGCACCGTACCGCCTGCCGGTTCATAAAGCCGCAAAACCAGGCCGTCGCCAGCTTCGGTCGGCTTGAGCGCGGACAAAGCCAGCGGGCCGTCTACCGCAACCGCTTGCCAAACCCCCTCCGTCACTTGTGCGGCCTTGGCCAACAGCGGTTGGTTCAGGTCTTGCGCCTCGGCCAGCACACCGCCCGCCAGCCAATCCCCGGCGAAGGGCAGCAGGGCATAGGTAAACGCCTGTCTGCCTTCATCGGCGAGCAAATCCGGATAAACTGGCGAGCGCAGGAGGCTGATCCCCAGCTCATTGCCCAATGCGTGATGGCCATATTTCCCGTCATTCAGCAGCGCCGCGCCAAAGCCACGCTCGGCCAGAAGCGCGAACCGGTGGGCGGGCACTTCGTACTTTGTCTGATCCCACGGCGTGTTGCGGTGGGTCGGGCGCGCGATCACCCCACAGGCGCATTCAAACAGCGCGTGATCGGCCTTCACCGCCAGCGGGAAGCGGGTTTTCAACAGGACGCGGCGGTCGTGCCAGTCCAGTTCGGTGTGAAACTCCAGCCGGGGCGCGTTCGACCACAACCGGACGTGCTGGACGATGGTGCTGGCCCCAAAGCTGCGGGTGATGCGAAGTGCTGCACGGTGGGGGCCGGTCTCAGTCACTTCGATGGCTTCGGCGAGGATTTCCTGACCGGAACCGGTGTAATCTTCTTCAATATCCCAGGCGTCAAAGAAGCGCGGTTTGTCGACATAGGCCCAGATCTGGTTGCCACGCCCGGCAAGGCATTCGCGCCCGGAGCGTTTGTCGATGACGCTGGACAGGGTGCCATCGGTGGCAACAACGACCTTCAGGAAGCCATTCTCAAGCCCGGTCGCCGAAACGGTCAGGGGTCCCGGAGCTGCCAGCGTTGCGGCCACCCGTGCCGTCACCGAAAGGCCCGAAACCGCCTCGGGTGCACTTAGGACATGGCCGCCTTCAACCGCCTGCCCGCCCGGCAACGGCGCATCCGACACAATCCGCAGTGGCCGCGGCGACAGGTCGGGGTTAACCACCACGATCCCGGCATCCCGCCCCGCGACGCCCGTCACCAGCGTCTCTAGCGCCGTATCCTGTAGCACCTTGCCCGCCGCGATCACCTGCGTCAGTTCTGCCTCGGCCACCTCATAGACCTCGCGGATCGACGAGCCGGGCAGGATGTCGTGGAACTCATTACGCAGCAGAACCTGCCAGTCGGCTTCCAGCGAGGTGGGCATAGCGCCGCCCCGCAAAGCAACCATCGACCCCAGAATCTCTGCAGTCACCAAGCTGCGTTCGGCGCGGCGGTGCAGAAATTTGGTGCGGCCTTGGGTCGTCAGCGTGCCACGATGATATTCCAGATAAATCTCGCCCACCCATTTGGGCAGCGGGCCGCTGACCCGGTCCGCCAAGCTCCCGAACCAGTCGCTAACGTTGACATGGCGCAGCTTTGGCACGGCCGGAAAGTCGACCAACTGGCGGGCGCGCAACACCTGCTCCTCGGTCGGGCCCCCGCCGCCATCGCCGTGGCCGTAGCACAGCAGCGTTTCGCCCAAGCTTGCCTTGTCCTGAAAGTTGGCCCAGGTGCCCAAAGTTGCGCGTGGTCCCAGTTCGGCGTTATAGCCGTTGG
>JAYTQA010000391.1:0-7606 GCA_043746955.1 bacterium
AGGGACGCCAGGCTGCGGCCCTGCGCATGGGCCAGAACGTCGGCGCTGATCGTGCGGCCAATGGTGCGCACGATGTCAGCCACGGCCTGCCCATCGGCCCGCAAAAACTCGCCCAACTCACCGGGGAACTGCCGGGTCCACAGGATGCGGCCCGACGCGGTATCCAGACAATCGGCGTCCAGCACCACCTTGTTGCCCGACACCCGCAAGCTGCCGGTGACACAGTAATCGACGCTGAGAACCTTGCGCACACGGGTCAGGTCGATTCTTTGCCCGCCAATTTCGCGTGCCGATAGGTGAGAAATCACGCTGAGCAGATGACTGCGCGACAACGACCGGCTGATTTCCTCGGCGAGCCAGTCGCCCAGCACTGAATGGACCTCTTCGCCCATCACAAGTCGGAACGGCAGAATCGCGATGGATGGCAGGATGGACGGTTGGACCAGGACCGGGACATGGCCGGACAGCAGCGCAAAGAACTGCTCCGGTGCTTGACGCACCCCCTGCAGCCAGTCGTTGAAGTCATCGTCGCGGATGTCGATGCCTTCCAGAAACTCACCGCCTTCGGGCGCGCCAAGGAATTCGACTTTCGACAGGTCAAGGCCAATCTCGGTGTTGTTCACCTTTAAAAGCTGGTCAAAATCCGCGCCCATCGTGGCCTTGATCATCGACAGCGCGGTGCGCAGGCTTTGCCGCCCGCCATCGTGGCAAGATGTGCCCCACAGCAAGTTCTGCAAATAGCTGCGGGTACGGCGGCCGAACGGCGCGGTGGCGAGCAAGGCAATCATCGCCCGGTGCTTGGCCCCCTTGATCTCATATCCCGCAGCTTCAGACCCGGCGGCTCCGGCATTCGGGGCTGCGCGCACCATACAGGCGCCAAAGAGGTTGATCTGCAAAAGTTTGGTCACATCAGGCCCACAAATGTTTACGGCAAATCTTAACGGTTGACGCAAGGTAACGGATGATTGGCGTCCCACATAGCCCTTTGACACTTTTTTAACAGAGCCGTTACGTCATTCCACTTTACCTTTGATCGACGGCCGGGGCATCAAGCGGCTGGGTCGTCATCTGACGGTGCCATTCAGGTCAGGGGTCATATGTTCACAGGTTCTTTTATGATTGATCAATCCGATTCAAACGCCAACCCGGATGCCCTGCCCAACCCGCTGAACAAGGTCCGCGATGTGGCTGATTTTCAGACCCACTGGTCCGAGTTTCGCCCGATTGCCGACCGTCTGGCCCGCAGCCGTAGTCTAAGCCCGGCCGAAGCGGACACGCTGGCCTGGATGATCGAACTTCTGGACCGGATCGGTCCGCAAGACCTGAAAGATGGCGTCGACTGAAAACACCTTGTAGCCGGTGCGGCGTGGGGCTGCGGTCATGCACAGAGTCCCGGTGCTTCCACTTGTAGACTGTCTGCGCGGTCGTGCCGAACCGCTCCGCCAGCACCGATGCAGGCTCATCGGTGGCCTAGATCGCCGCCCGCACCTTCGGTGTCGTCGTCGCTTGGCTGTGAAGATGAATCAGCTTTGTCTCACCCCGTTCCGAATGTCCCGCAGAACCGATCTTGCCATGAAAAACGCAGATCGACGAGGGGATATGTGATTATCCGGGATGGAACAGCTCGTGTGGTGCGCTACTGCCAAGGCAGGTTCTTCTGATAGAGCCGATCCGGGCACCGGAGGGAATAGCGGTCGAAAGCGAAGGTCGTTGACAAATGGCCACATTTGCCACATCAACATCGAAACGGCTTTGTGTTGGGGATTTCAGAATGAAAAAAACACACTTTGCCATTCTGACGTTTGTAGTGGCGCAAACCATTGCAGTCGGAGAAGTCGGTGCGGTCACAATGACGTTCAGCGGGGTCAATCTGGATCCTTTTGCTACCACCTACAGTGAGAATGGAATTGTGGCGTCTGGGAATGGGGCGTTGGGTGAATTTGGCACCCAGGTACTTCACATTGATGACAGCGGCACCGACGCAAGCAGTTCTGTCAGATTCACGATGGCTTCATCTTTTGATGCAATCGGATTTGATCTTCGCCCTGCGTCCTTTGATTTCAGTGTTTGCGACCCTGCGACTGGCGTGTGCGAAAATAAAACCTTCGAAAATGTCTTGCTGCAAGGGTTCAATGGCGCCAATCTCGTGACCTCTTTCATGTTCAACATGGGCACTGGAAATGGTCCATATCCAGTCCATTTGGATAATACTTTCAAGAATTTGACGGCGTTCACTATCTCTGCAATTTTTCCGACAAGTCCCGGGATGTGTGGCGCTCCCTGCTCTCACTTTGAAATTGACAACGTGGAGTTGGCGCCAGTGCCGCTGCCAGCCACGCTGCCACTGGAAGCGTTGGGGCTGGCAATCCTTGCTTTGTTCGGGTTTCGTCGGAGCGCGCGTCGCGCGTTTTATCAGCCGTCGTAAAGCCGGGCCAGGTCGGGTCCGCAATTTCGTCCAGATTCGGCATGCGCGTACGTCATTGAGGAAGTTTGGCAAGGCGGGGTGTTCCCGCTACGTTCTACGGTCATGGCCTACCTGTTCCATATCAGCACGTTTGGGCCGACGCTTGCGCAAAACCACTCTTGATTGATCGCGGCCTTGGGGCCATGTCAGGCAGTGCATCTGCCCTTCACGGGCTGGCCTTTTGACAGGAGTCTTTCATGCCCGTGTACCGCTCTCGCACAACGACCCATGGCCGCAACATGGCCGGTGCCCGTGGCCTCTGGCGCGCGACAGGGATGAAGGACGGCGATTTCGGCAAGCCGATCATTGCGATTGTCAACAGCTTTACCCAGTTCGTGCCGGGCCATGTGCACCTGAAAGACCTTGGCCAACTGGTCGCGCGCGAGGTCGAGGCGGCGGGCGGTGTGGCGAAGGAGTTTAACACGATCGCCGTCGATGACGGCATCGCCATGGGCCACGACGGCATGCTGTATTCGCTGCCCTCGCGGGAGTTGATCGCGGATTCGGTCGAATACATGGTCAACGCGCATTGCGCCGACGCGATGGTCTGCATTTCCAACTGCGACAAGATCACCCCCGGCATGCTGATGGCCGCGATGCGGCTGAACATTCCGTGCGTGTTCGTGTCGGGTGGACCGATGGAAGCTGGCAAGCTGGTAATCCGCGGCAAAGAAATGGCGCTTGATCTGGTCGACGCAATGGTGTCGGCGGCGGATGCGTCCTATACGGATGAGGAAGTCGAGGCGATTGAGAAGGCCTCCTGCCCGACTTGCGGGTCATGTTCCGGCATGTTCACTGCCAATTCAATGAATTGCCTGACCGAGGCTTTGGGTCTTTCGCTGCCCGGCAATGGCTCGACCCTGGCGACCCATGCGGACCGCAAGCGGCTGTTTGTCGAGGCGGGGCATCTGATCGTCGATATCACCAAACGGCATTACGAACAGGATGACCTGACGGTGCTGCCGCGCAACGTCGCCACCAAAGCCGCGTTTGAGAACGCAATGGCCCTGGACGTGGCGATGGGCGGGTCGACCAATACGGTGCTGCACATCCTTGCGATTGCGCATGAGGGTGAGGTGGATTTCACCTTGTCCGACATCGACCAGATCAGCCGCCGCGTGCCGGTCTTGTGCAAAGTGGCCCCGGCCAAGCAGGATGTGCATATGGAAGACGTCCACCGCGCCGGTGGCATCATGGCGATCTTGGGCCAGCTGGACGGCGCGGGCCTGTTGAACCGCGAAGTGCCGACGATCCATTCCCGCTCGATTGGGGCGGCGATTGACCAATGGGACATCAGCCGCACCAATCAGGAAAGCGTGCGCGAATTCTTTCGGGCCGCCCCCGGTGGCGTGCGCACCACGATGGCATTCACCGCAACCGGGCGCTACGACGCTTTGGATCTTGACCGCGAAAACGGCGTGATCCGCTCGGCCAAGACGCCGTTTTCCAAAGACGGCGGGCTGGCGGTGCTGACCGGAAATATCTCGCCTGATGGCTGCATCGTGAAAACGGCGGGGGTGGATGACAGCAATCTGGTATTCTCGGGCCCCGCGCGGGTGTTTGAGTCGCAGAACGCGGCGGTCAATGCGATTTTGGCCAAAGAGATCAAAGAAGGCGACGTGCTGGTGATCCGCTATGAAGGGCCAAAGGGCGGGCCGGGGATGCAGGAGATGCTGTATCCCACCAGTTACCTCAAAAGCATGGGGCTGGGGAAAGCCTGTGCTTTGGTGACGGACGGGCGGTTTTCCGGCGGCACATCGGGTCTGTCGATCGGCCACGTCAGCCCGGAAGCGGCGGCGGGTGGGGTGATCGGTCTGGTCCGCGACGGCGATATGGTCGACATCGACATTCCGAAGCGGAGCATCTCGCTCAGGGTATCCGATACCGCGCTGGCCGCCCGGAGGGTCGCACAGGACGCCTTGGGCTGGAAGCCCGCAAAACCCCGGTCGCGCAAGGTTTCATTGGCGCTGCGGGCCTATGCTTTGTTTGCCTCGTCGGCGGATAAAGGGGCGGTTAGGGTGTTGCCGGGGGAGTGAGATTGGGGGTGTCCACATGTGGACGTTTTTGAAAAGTGTGCAATATCAGATGGTTGTCATTTTTCGTTCATCTTTTGTTAGGGAGTTGAGCGGGCAAACGCGGACCAGCGGCCTTGGTGCGCCGGAGCACGTGCCACGGGGTTCGCTGTCGCAGGTATAACCCCCTCAACCCGGCCCTCACCCCCCGGCGGGAGAGGCTGTGCGGGATGGTTGGCGGGGTGCGGGGTTGACGCCTGAGCCTCCGGCGGGGATATTTGTGCCGGTATGAAAGGGATCAGGCGGCGGCGGATTTCAGGGTCAGGCCGCCCTCTTGTTGCAGGAAAGCCACGATGCGCTCAACCCCGTGGCCTTGGCGCAGGCGGGCCATGACATAGGGGCGCTGGCCTCGGGCGGTCTTGGTGTCGGCTTCGAGTTGGGTCAGGTCGACGCCGACGTAAGGCGCGAGGTCGGTTTTGTTGACCACCAGCAGGTCGGAGCGGGTGACGCCGGGGCCGCGTTTGCGGGGGATGTCTTGGCCGGCGGCGGTGTCGATGACGTAGATGCTGAGATCGGCGAGTTCGGGGGAGAAGGTGGCGGCGAGGTTGTCACCGCCCGACTCGATCAGGATCAGGTCGAGGTCGGGGAAATTGCGGTTCAGGTCGGCCACAGCGGCGAGGTTGATGCTGGCGTCCTCGCGGATCGCGGTGTGCGGGCAGCCGCCGGTTTCCACGCCGCGAATCCGGTCGGCGGGCAAGACCTGCGCGCGGGTCAGGTAATCGGCATCCTCGCGGGTGTAGATGTCATTGGTGATGACGGCCATCGAACAGCGGTGGGCCAAGGCGCGGCAGAGCTGTTCGGCGAGCGTGGTTTTGCCGGCACCGACCGGGCCGCCGATGCCGATGCGCAGGGGGCCGTTCGGGTGGGTCATGTGCGAAAAATCCTCGGTTGCAGGGTTTCGTGCGCCATGCTGGCATGATCGGCGCCAAGGGTGGCACTGGCAAGGCCGCTGAGCGGGGCTTCGGCGCAGGTTTCGGCAAGCTGGGTGATCAGCGGGGCGAGGTGGGCGATGATCGCTTGGCCTTGGGAAGCGGCCAACGGCAGAAAGCGCACGGCGGCAGAGGTGAGTTGGGCCGCGAGGGCTTGCAAGTAAAGGCCGAGGATTTCAGGGGTTTGCAGGGGCAGGGTGGCGGTGACGGCCCCGACGGCCAGCGCATTGGGCAAGGGCGGCAGGTCATGGCCCAAGGCGCGGACCACTTGGACGAAGGACTGGCCCTGATCGCGCATTTCCATCGCACGCTCCGCACTCGGGGCGAAAGCGTAGGCGAGGTCTGCAAGGGTCAGCAGGTCGGCGTCAGGCAATCTGGCATGGGCAATCAGGATGGCGTCGATCCGGCCAGAGCCATGGCGCAGGACGCCGTCGATCCAGTCGGTCAGGCTGCCGGCATCATGCACCGCACCCGCGACCATGGCGACCTCCAGCCCCTGCGAATAGGCGAAACCGCCGGTCGGAAAGGCGGGGGAAAGCAGTTGGTTCAGCAGAAGACGGGCGGCTGGTTCGGGGATTGGGTCCCTGCTCAGCCCGACCCCTTCCATGGTCATGGCCTCATGCGCTGCGGATTTAATGGTCATGGCCCATGGTCCGACCATGGCCATAGGCACCGCCCTCGGGGCGGAACGGCAGGATGGCAAACGTGATTTCTGCACCCAACTGGACAAGCATCGCCTCCAGCACATGATCACGGCGGATCAGCAGGTGGTCAAGGTTGACCTGACAGGGCGTATGGCGGTTGCCAATGTGCCACGCCAGACGTGGCAGGTTTGCGCCTCGGATCACCACCACCGGCTCCTCGGCAGCGGCGATTTCGACCAGCTTGCCGCTTGCCAGACGCAGAGCGTCACCCGGGGCAAGGTTGGTGGTCTCATGCAGGTCGACCAGCACGCTGGCACCGGAGTCGGTGGTGATCCGCTTGCGGCGCACAAAGCGGCCGTCGTAGTCGAGGGTGGCCTTGTCAGCCGCGAGGGACCATTGGCCAGAGCGTAACACTTCATGGGCGGTATTGAGGAATGTCATGTCAATACAGGAAATAGCGTTGCGCGAGCGGCAGTTCGCTGGCGGGTTCGCAAGTTAGGAGTTCGCCATTGGCGCGGACTTCGTAGGTTTCGGGGTTCACCTCGATGAAGGGTGTGGCATGGTTGTGGATCATGTCGCGCTTGCCGATATTGCGGGTGTTTTCCACGGCGACGGTTTCTTTGCCGAGGCCGAGTTGGCCGCGCAGACCGTCGGCTTGGGCGGCGGCGGAGACGAACAGAATCGCACTGCGTTCGACTGCGCGGCCATGGGCGCCAAACATCGGGCGGCTATAGGTCGGCTGCGGCGTGGGGATCGAGGCGTTGGTGTCGCCCATCTGCGCGCAGGCAATCATGCCGCCGACCAGAACCATCTCGGGTTTGGCCCCGAAGAAGGCGGGCCACCACAGGACCAGATCGGCGCGCTTGCCGACCGCAATCGAACCGATGTGGCGGCTCATGCCTTGGGCGATGGCGGGGTTGATGGTGTATTTGGCGATATAGCGCTTGGCGCGGACATTGTCGTTCTGGCCGGTTTCTTCAGGCAGGCGGCCGCGTTGCTGCTTCATCTTGTGGGCGGTTTGCCAGGTTCTGGTGATCACCTCCCCCACCCGGCCCATCGCCTGACTGTCGGACGACAGGATCGAGAATGCGCCGATGTCGTGCAGGATATCCTCGGCCGCAATCGTTTCGCGCCGGATCCGGCTTTCGGCGAAGGCCACGTCCTCGGGGATGGATTGGTCGAGGTGGTGGCAGACCATCAGCATATCCAGATGCTCTTCCAGCGTGTTGACCGTGTAAGGCATCGTCGGGTTGGTGGAACTGGGGATGACGTTTTGCGCGCTTACGACCTTGATGATATCAGGGGCATGGCCGCCGCCCGCGCCTTCGGTGTGGAAGGCGTGGATCGTGCGGCCTTTGATCGCGGCCATGGTGTTTTCGACAAAGCCTGACTCGTTCAGCGTGTCGGTGTGGATCATCACCTGCACGTCCATGTCGTCAGCCACCGACAGGCAGCAGTCGATGGCCGCAGGCGTCGTGCCCCAATCCTCATGCAGTT
>JAYTQA010000392.1:0-2855 GCA_043746955.1 bacterium
GTCGGCCAGTCCGACAGGGAGCAAAAAAATGCAATGAAAAAGGGCCGTGCCTCGGCCCTTTTTCCTTTTGTGACAGGGCTTTGAATGCGCCTCCCTGGCTCTTGATGCGCAAGCTTTCGCTATAGGATGCAACTTTGTCATTTGAGACCTGACGGCGCCACAACCGCCGTGCTAAAGGGCGCGGCATGGAAGGTTGCAAGGCGGACGCTTTGCGCATCGCACTTTCGCCAGACATGCTGACGCTCGTTCAAGGACACTGACATGAACCGCACTTTCGCCCGAATCGTTTTGGGTCTTGGTCTTTCTGCCGCTCTGTTCGGGGCTGCTTCCTCGGTGATGGCCCAGACCACGACAACCACGCCCCCTGCACCGGCCGCCGATGCACCAGCCACACCGGCTCCTCCGGATGGCATTTCGATGGGAACTCCGGACGGATTGCCCGATCAGACCAGCGCCGCCGAAGGTCAGATCTATCTGGCCGCCCAGTTCGACGCCTGGGAGCAGCGTTGCGTCAAGACTGCCGATGGCAACGATCCCTGCCAGTTGTACCAGTTGGTCAAGGATGACACCCGCAATCCGGTGGCGGAAATCATCATCTTCATTCTCGCCCCCGGCGGCCCGGCCGTGTTCGGAGCCAGCATCACGGCACCGCTGGAGACCCTGCTGACCGCCAATCTGCGGCTTGCAATCGATCAGAACAAGGGCAAGCTTTACCCCTATTCCTATTGCACGACAGTGGGTTGCGTGGCCAAAGTCGGCTTTACCGCCGATGAACTGGCGACCCTGAAAAAGGGCAAAGAGGTTGATCTGAGCATTGTGCCCGCCGCTGCCCCGGACAAGGTCGTGATTGCCAAGATCTCGCTCAAGGGCTTTTCGGCGGCCTATCAGGCCATTGCCGATGTGGCGGCCATGCCGGTCAAGAAGTGATCTGATCAGGCTTGGCGCAATGCCAACACGGCGTTGAGCCCGCCAAAGGCAAAGGAATTCGACAGAACGGCCGTCACAGCGGCCGTTTTTTTTTGTTGTGTCACCAAGTTTATCGGGCAATCGGGATCGGGGGCGAGATATCCTGCCGTGGGGGCGATCACCCCGTGCTGAAGGGCCAGCAAACAGGCGAGAAGCTCCACAGCCCCTGCCCCGCCAATCAGATGCCCATGCAGAGACTTGGTGGAAGAGACCAGTACATCCTGTTGAAAAACCGTAGCAATCGCCTGCGCCTCGCAACGGTCATTGGCTTGGGTTCCGGTGCCATGCGCGTTGATATACCCCACCTCCGCTGCCGACATTGCGGCGTCGCGCAACGCCGTTTCCATGGCGCGCACTGCCCCAGCGACAGTCGGTTGCACCATGTCGCCCGCGTCCGAAGTCATGGAAAACCCGGCGATCTCGGCGAGCATAGGCGCGCCGCGTGCCAGCGCATGATCGCGATCCTCCAGCACAAAAACCGCAGCGCCCTCACCCATGACCATGCCGTCGCGGCCTTTGGAGAACGGGCGGCAGGCGACCTCGGACAGGACGCGCAACCCCTCCCACGCCTTCAACCCGCCAAAACACAACATGGCATCGCTGCCGCCGGCAAGCATCACTGGCGCCATCCCCGCCCGCACCATCGAAAAAGCCTGCCCGATCGCATGGTTCGACGAGGAACAGGCCGAGGCGACGGTGTAGCTTGGCCCCTGCAACCCCAGATCGCGGGCGACCAAAGAGGCAGCGGCACTCGCCATCAGACGCGGCACAGTGAAAGGATGCACGCGGTTCTTGGCCAAAGCGTAAACCGCGCGGTAATTGTCATCGACCGTCTGCAATCCGCCCCCGGCAGAACCCAGGATCACTCCGGCTTCCGGGACCGCTCCCAGGCCAGCCTGCACCATTGCCTGCCGGGCCGAGGCCACCGCATATTGCGCGAAAGGGTCCATCCAAACCAGATCGTTTCGCTCGAAATCCCCAATCCAACCCGTGACTTGTGCGCCGATCTTCACCTGAAGCCGATCGAGATCAGCAATCTGCAACGCACCGATGGCTGACCGCCCCTTGGCCATCGCCGCATAGGTGGCAGCCAAGTCATGACCCAATGGATTGACCGTCCCCGCGCCAGTGATGACGACGCGTGCCATCAGCCCTTGACCACCAACGCCTCGATGGCATCTATGACCGCCCCGATGGTCGAGGTGTCAAACCCGCTTGTCCCCGGTTCCTGGGCATTGCCCGGTTCCTGAGCATTGCCCGGTTCCTGAGCATTGAACGGGATCGAAATGTCGAACGCCTCTTCCATGGCGAAGATCGCTTCGACAAGGCCCAGACTGTCGAGGCCCAAATCCTCTGGCTTTGCATCCAGCCGAAGATCGGCGGGGCTGAGCAACGCCTGCGCCGCCAGAATCTGCATGATCTGTTCGCGTGGGGTAAGGTCGGTGCGGGTCATTCGGCCTCCTCAGGCGGGCCTTCACCCAGACGCGCCTCAAGTGCTGCCACGCGCAGGGCAAGCCGCGGCAAACGCCGGACGGCCTTTTGAATCTCGATCTGCTTGTCCATCTTGACGGCGGGATAGCCCAAAAGCACCCGGCCAGAGGGCGCATTGGTCAGGATCATCGTCCCGGCCCCGGTGATCACATCGTCACCGATGAACAGGTTGTCAGCCACCCCGACCTGCCCCGCCAAGACCACCCGGTTGCCGATCTTGACCGAACCTGCGATGCCCACCATGCCACACAGCAGGCAATCCTCGCCCACCTCGACATTGTGAGCAACGTGGACAAGGTTATCCAGCTTGGTCCGGCTGCCGATCCGGGTGCTGCGAATCGTGCCACGGTCGATGCAGGAATTTGCCCCGACCTCGACATCATCACCAATAATGACAG
>JAYTQA010000393.1:0-2854 GCA_043746955.1 bacterium
CCATCATGCGGCACGAACGCTGCGGGTGCAAGCAAAGGCACCGGTCAATTTACCGCGATTGTGCCGGTGTGGGGTTTTTGCGGCCTTATTCTTCCGGCCCAAAGGCTGCCATGATCCGGACCAGCGTGGCGCTAGACCGGTTCAAGATCGCCCAGCGCCCGCTCCGCATGAAAGCCCGCCACAAACGCTGGCAGCCGCCCCGCCGCAATCGCATCGCGCAGGCCCTGCATCAACGCCTGAAAATAGTGCAGATTGTGCCAGGTCATCAGCATCGAGGCGATGATCTCCTCCGCCTTGAAGACATGATGCAGATAAGCGCGCGAGTAGCCCCGGCAGCACGGGCAGCTACACGCCGGATCAATCGGGCGCGGGTCGTTCTGGTGGCGCGCGTTCTTGATCACCACCGGCCCGCGCCGGGTCCAGACCTGCCCGGTCCGGCCCGACCGGGTCGGCAGCACACAGTCCATCATGTCAATCCCGCGCTCGACCGCGCCCACGATGTCATCGGGTTTGCCGACCCCCATCAGATAGCGCGGCTGGTCGGCGGGCAGCAGGTCCGGCGCGTAATCCAGCACCGAAAACATCGCCGCCTGGCCTTCGCCGACCGCAAGACCGCCCAAAGCGTAGCCATCAAAGCCGATCGCCCGCAGCGCCTCGGCACTTTCACCGCGCAAATCCGGGTTGACGCCGCCCTGCATGATGCCAAACAGCGCATGGCCGGGCCGATCGCCAAACGCATCGCGCGACCTTTGCGCCCAGCGCATCGACCGGCGCATTGCATCGGCCACCACCGCATCGGTCGCAGGCAAAGCCGGGCATTCGTCAAAACACATGACAATGTCAGACCCCAGCAGCCGCTGAATCTCCATACTTCGCTCGGGTGAAAGCATGTGTTTTGACCCGTCGATATGCGAGGAAAACTTGACCCCCGCCTCCGACATCTTGCGTAAAGCCGCCAAACTCATCACCTGAAACCCGCCCGAGTCGGTCAAAATCGGCCGGTCCCAGTTCATGAAGCGGTGGAGCCCGCCCAAAGCCGCTATGCGTTCCGCCGTTGGCCGCAGCATCAGATGATAGGTGTTGCCGAGCAGAATATCGGCGCCGGTCGCCCGCACACTTTCCGGCAGCATCGCCTTGACGGTCGCAGCCGTCCCGACCGGCATGAAGGCCGGTGTCCGGATGTCGCCCCTTGGGGTCGTAATCACCCCGGTGCGGGCGCGGCCATCCCTGGCGTTGATCTGGAAAGCGAAGCCGGTGGCCATGAAGTTCCCCTTGACCGCGCGTTTCTGCGGCATGGGGGCGCAAAAGCCAAGAGCCTGACCAAGCCAGAGCCAGAACCGCCGGACAAACCCGAAAAATATCACGATCTTTACCGCCTTCCCGGACCGATTCGCTGGTTGGATCAAGTTTGCTCAAAAAACCTTCAAGACAACCTTAACGGAGCCGAACCCCAGCGCGCGTGGAGACCGAAAGAAGACAACAGAAAGACGCAAGCAAGACCGCCGCAGATCGAACGTCACCGCCAGTTAACCCGGCGTTCTCAAGGACTTGCCGCCTGCGGGGTCGCCCTAGCGGCCGGTGCCCGCAGCCGGGATCAGAACGTCTTGCAGCCGGACAAACTCGACGCCCCGCGCCCGCAGCGCCGCGATGCCCTGAACCACGCCCGCCCCCGCCGCGCGCTTGGGCTGGTTGATATGGGCGATGATCACATCGCCGTCGCGCGCCCCGGCAATCCGCCGAAAAACCGTCCCGGCGGGCAAGGACGCGCCCTGATCCGCATTCAGCGAAAATCCTGCAATTTCAAGCCCAAGCCCCCGGATATCCGCCATCGCCCCGGCATCATACTGCCCGGTCGCACCGCGAAACCAATGTGGTGCCACACCGCCCGCGGACGCGATCGCAAGGGTGCCATCCGACACCTCCCGCATCACGGCGGCGGGCGAGCCTGCGGCCCAAAGCCGATAGATCTGCCTGGAAACCTCCACCGCTGGCAGATGGCGCGCACCGTGATTCTCAATTTCAAACAAGTCCGGCCGCGCCAGCATTTCGGCGAAAGCCGCAGGATTGCGGGCGAGCCATTTTCCGGTCACAAATATCGTGGCTTGGATATTATCCTTTTGTAAAACATCAAGAATCCGCCGATCCACCAGCCCGTCGCAGGCGTCAAAGGTCAAAGCCACCCGGGTTATACCGGGGCCAGAGGCGGGCAGATGCAGCACCGGCTCCACCAGTTTGGGCAGACTTGCAGACCAGGCCGGAAGCCCGAAAAGTGCCAGGGCCAAAACCAATATCCACCGCATGATCCACCACCCCGAGGTCGCCCGCCTGCGGCATACAACCGGCCAAACCTCCCGGCAAATCAACAGCCTGTGCGGACCTGAGACCCCGAACTTCCGTCCGTTTCTTGAACGTGATCACTGCGCCGGGTCGGTTCGGCCCCTAGGACATTCACCATCCCAATGGGCCTTCCTCTCCCCCCCCTCAACTACACCCGCTCGTCCCGCCACAGGTGTTGCACTTCATGCAGGTGCCGTTGCGCACCAGCGTGTAGTTGCCGCACTCCCCGCACGGGTCGCCTTCGTAGCCCTGCAGCTTGGCTTTCACCCGCAAATCAAGGCTGACGGTGCCGCTGGCCAAAGCCGTCCCGCCGCCCATCGCGCGGGCGGTTTCGGGGATCAGCAGGTTCAGCGCGGTCACCGTATCGCCGCCCACAGCATTGGCCAGACCCATGCCGGAAAAGCCGGTCATCCCCATGCCGCCTTGCAGCACGACCAGTTCCTGCGGCACCCGCTTGCGCAGATAGCCGGTGGAGGAGATCTGCTTGATCACCTCCAGCCCGCGATTGGCCGCCGTT
>JAYTQA010000394.1:0-2851 GCA_043746955.1 bacterium
AGCAAACCCGCCCAACCTCAAACCTTGCCCCAAGCCGAGGCTGCCCCCTACCGCGCCAGCCCGCTGTGGGAGGTTCCCGGCAAGGGGCGGGCGTGGCTCGATTTCGCCAATGACGTCACGGTCAAGGATGTGAAGCTGTCAGCCCAGGAAGGCTTCACCTCGGTCGAGCATATGAAGCGCTATACGACCCAAGGCATGGCCCCTGACCAAGGCAAAAACTCCAACGTCGGGGCCTTGGCGGTGCTGGCTGACGTGACCGGGCGCGGCATTGCTGAGACGGGAACCACCACCTTCCGCCCGCCGTTCACCCCGGTCTCGATCGGCGCACTGGGTGCCGGCGGGCAGGGTGCTGGCTTTGCCCCGCAACGCTACATGACCTCGGATCAAGCCAGCCGCGACCGGGGTGCCCCGATGGTCGAGGCGGGCCTGTGGTATCGCCCGAGCTATTTCCCCAAACCGGGTGAGGTCACCTGGCGGCAATCCTGCGACCGCGAGGTTCTGATGGTGCGCGGTGCGGTCGGTGTCGCTGACGTCTCCAGCCTTGGCAAGATCGACATTCAGGGCAAGGATGCCGCCCGCTTTCTCGATTTCGTTTACACCAACACGTTCTCGACGCTTCCGGTTGGCCGGGTCCGCTATGGCCTGATGCTGCGTGAAGACGGTTTCGTGATGGACGACGGCACCACGGCCAGGCTGGGCGAAAACCATTACCTGATGACCACCACCACCGCCGCTGCCGGACAGGTGATGCGCCATCTGGACTTCATCCACCAAGCCTACTGCGCCGATTTCCACCTCCGCTTCATCTCGGTCACCGAGGCATGGGCGCAGTTTGCCGTGGCGGGCCCCCTGTCCAAGATGCTGCTGAATTCCCTGCTGGACCAACGGCTGACCGACTTTCCCTTCATGACCACCGCCGGGGTTCTCGTCGAGGGAGTCAAAGCCCGGCTGTTCCGGATCAGTTTTTCGGGCGAGGAGGGCTACGAGATTGCGGTTCCCACCGCTTATGGCGAGGCGCTGTTCCGTGACCTGTTGGCCAAGGCCGAAACCCTCGGCGGCGGTGCCTATGGGATGGAGGCGCTGAATGTGATGCGGATCGAAAAGGGCTTTTTGACCCATGCCGAGATTCATGGCCGGATTACCGCCTTCGACATCGGCATGGCGAGGTTGGTCGGCAAAAAGGATTGCATCGGCAAGGCCGCAGCCTTACGCCCCGGACTGCACGGCCCCGAGCGTGAACAACTGGTGGGCTTGCGCAGCGATGCCCCGATCGGTGCTGGGGCGCACCTGTTCATCCCCGGTGATCCGGTCGACCGGGTGCATGACCAGGGCTATGTCACCTCGGCCTGCTGGTCGCCCACCCTGGGCAGCCATCTGGGCCTTGGGTTCCTCAAAGATGGCCGCGCGCGCCACGGCCAGCGGATTCGCTTGGTTGACCACATGCGCAAAACCGACGTGATCTGCGAGGTGACGGACCCGGTTTTCCTCGACCCGGAAGGAGCAAAACTGCGTGCCTAACCTCATCGCCAAATCCGCCCTGTTCGGCCAAGCGCCGATCACGCTGGCAGGCACCCGGCTGGAGGAAGCCCAGCTTGGCCCAATCACCTCCATCGCCTGCTTTGCGGGCAGCAAAACCAAAGTCGGAAAGAAACTGGGCGGCTTCCCCGAACCCAATAAAGTCAGCAAAAATCTGGCCTGGACCGGCCCCGACCAGGCCTTCCTGTTCGGCACCGAAGCCCCCGACCTGACCGGATTGGCCGCCTGCACCGACCAGTCCGGCGCATGGGCGGGCCTGCGGCTGACCGGCCCCGCTGCCGCTGATGCCCTGATGCGGCTCATCCCGCTCGATCTGCGCGCCGCCCACTTTCCCCCCAACAGCTGCGCCCGCGCCCCCTTGGGCCACCTGCCAGCCGTCCTGATCCGCGAGGCCGATAGCTTCCTCATCCTGATCTTCCGCTCGATGGCCCGCACCGCATGGGCCGAGATTGAACACGCCCTCCACGCCTTGCAAGCCCGCGCCGCCGCCGGGGTCTGACACCGCATTACCCCTCATTTTCTGTCCCCAAATATCCCACGGGGGTCCGGGGGTGTGAAACCCCCGGCGCTTTCAGCCCGCGCCCCGCTGGACTAAAAGCCGCCAACGCCCGATATAAGACCCATGGCCCTGCCCTCCGGATTCCTTGACGAGCTGCGCACCCGGCTGACCCTGTCTCAGGTGGTCGGCCGCAAAGTCACCTGGGATGCCCGCAAATCCAACCTGGCCAAGGGCGACTTCTGGGCCCCGTGCCCGTTCCATCAGGAAAAATCCCCCTCGTTCCACGTCGATGACCGCAAAGGGTTTTACTATTGCTTCGGCTGCCACGCGAAAGGCGACGCTTTGAGCTTCGTGAAGGAAACCGAGAATCTGTCCTTCATCGAAGCCGTCGAACTCCTCGCGCGGGAGGCAGGCATGGTGATGCCAGAGCGCGATCCGCAAGCAGCCCAACGCGCCGACACCCGCAGCCACCTCGTCGATGTGATGGAGGCGGCGGTCAACTGGTTCCGCCTGCAGCTCAAAACCTCCGCCGCCGCGGACGCCCGCGCTTACCTCGCCAAACGTGGCCTAAGTCCGGAGGCGCAAGACCGCTGGCAGATCGGTTTTGCGCCCGACCAACGTCAAGGCCTGTTGACCGCCCTCACCCAAAAGGGCATCGCCGCTGACCTGATCGTGGACGCTGGCCTTTGCATCTCACCCGACGCCGATGCCGCCCACACCAACACCGCCCCCTATGACCGCTTCCGGGGCCGGATCATCTTCCCGATCCGTGATGCGCGGGGCAGGGCGATCAGCCTAGGCGGTCGTGCCATGGAC
>JAYTQA010000395.1:0-2850 GCA_043746955.1 bacterium
TGTCGCCCTCGTGACGACACCGGACCCGGTGGCTGCCATTGCCCGGGCCACCGGCTACCCCAACCACGCCTCGTTCACCCGTGCCTTCACCGATCTCTACACGCTGACCCCTTCCGCCTTCCGCAAGCGCGGCGAACTGCGCCCGTTGCCCCCCACCTTCAGAACCGGAGAGCCTCTGATGTATCCCGTCACGATCCGCCAAGACCCCGCCCGCCGTCTGGCCGCGCTGCCGCACAAGGGTCCGTATTTCGAGATTGCCCGCGCCTTTGACCGGCTGGGTGCGACCCTGAGCCCGCGCGGGCTATTGCCATTGGGCGGCCATATGGTCGGCGTCTATTACGATGACCCCGCAGCCACGCCCGCCGCTGATCTTGCCAGCCATGCGGCCATCGAACTGCCCGAACCCGCGCCGATCGCCGCGCCGCTGGAGCAGCTTGACCTGCCCGGCGGCCCGCATGCCGTCCTGACCTACACCGGCCCGTATTCCGGCCTGCCCGCCGCTTATGACCAGCTGTTCCGTAACTGGCTGCCCGGCTCTGGTCGCCTGCCCGCCGATTGCCCGGTGTTCGAGGTCTACCTCAACACGCCGATGGACACCGCCCCCGAAGACCTCATCACCGAAATCTGCCTGCCGCTCGCCCCGCAATGACCCCCGCAATGACTCCGGCCATGCCAGCCGAGGTGCAGGCGGTGTTCCAGAGCTGGCCGGCACCGGTGCGATCCGGCCTGACCCACCTCCGCCGCCTGATTTTTGCCGAGGCGGCCCGCCTGCCCGCGATCGGCGCTGTGACCGAGGCGCTGCGCTGGGGCCAGCCCGCCTATCTGACGCTGCAAACCGGGTCCGCTTGCAGTCTGCGCATCGGCCCGGCCAAAGCGGGTGACTTCGCCCTGTTCGTGCACTGCCGCACCGATCTGATCGAAAGTTTCCGCGCTGGTCCCGGCCATGCCATGCGGGTTCAGGGCAATCGCGCCGTCCTGTTCGCCGATGGTTCTGAGATTGACGAAGCGGCGCTGCCCGATCTGATCCGCCGCGCCCTGACCTATCACCTGACGCAAAGGGGCCGCGTAAAACAGCAACGCTTCGGGGCCTGAACCCCGCAGCGCGCCACATTCCGCAGCAATCAGGCTTGCCCCCGGCGAGAATTTCCCCGGCCTGCCGGATCGAGGCGATGCGGCCTGATCGGTTTCCGCCGGGGCGTCCGCATCCTCCAACCCGATGTTCACCCGATCCGAAGCCGAACTGGCCAGCTTGGCAAACCGCCCGAGTTTGGAGCCAAAGCCGAACCACTGGCAGCGGTTGGGCCGGTTGGGCGGAGCCGGCCGGCGGCGAAAAGACCAGGCGGCCTCGCAAGAAAATTTCAGCGCGATATGTCGGTTCGGTATATTGTTGCGCAGCCGATCACAAGCCCGACGCGAACGCGCAGCCTTCCCGCCCACCTCCGATTTTTCGCAGAAAAATCATCACCCTCACCTCCGATTTTTCGCAGAAAAATCGTGGGCCGCGCGCCCCGAAATCTCAGCTTGACCTGCCCGCACTTCTGTCCCAAACCCGCCGAAACCTGTCTGCAAAGGACACAACATGACCCGCATCGTCTATGTAAACGGCGACTTCCTGCCTGAGGCTGAGGCCAAGGTGTCGGTGTTCGACCGCGGCTTCCTCATGGCCGATGGGGTCTATGAAGTCACCTCGGTTCTGGGCAGCAAACTGATCGACTTTGACGGCCACTGCATCCGCCTCGCCCGCAGCCTCGCCGAGCTTGAAATGACCAATCCCCATAGCGATGCCGAATGGCTGGCGCTGTTCCGCGCGCTTGTAGCCCGCAACGCGGTCACCGATGGCATGGTCTATCTGCAAGTCACCCGCGGCAACCCCGGCGACCGTGACTTTGCCTATCCCGCCGCCGACCTGGCCCCGACCGTGGTGATGTTCACCCAAGCCAAACCGGGCCTTGCCGAAAACCCTGCCGCCAAAACCGGCTGGAAGGTGATCTCGGTCCCCGACATCCGCTGGGGCCGGCGTGACATCAAGACGGTGCAACTGCTCTACCCTTCAATGGCGAAAATGGCCGCCAAGAAGGCGCAGGTCGATGACAGCTGGTTTGTCGAGGCCGGGACGGTGACCGAAGGCACCTCCAACAACGCCTATATCGTCAAGGGCAACAAGATCATCACCCGGCAGTTGTCCAGTGATATCCTGCACGGCATCACCCGCACCGCGGTTTTGCGCTTCGCGTCTGAGGCGCAGATGGAGGTTGAAGAACGTCCCTTCACCATCGCTGACGCCCAAGGTGCCGACGAGGCCTTCATCACCTCCGCCTCCGCCTTCGTGATGCCGGTGGTCGAGGTCGACGGCGTGGCCGTGGGCACCGGCACCCCCGGCAAAGTCGTGGCCCGTCTGCGCGAAATCTACCTCGATGAAATGCGCAAAACCGCGATCTGACCTGCGGCGCCGCACAAGCGCGCCTGGCTGGGGAACCGGCAGACAGCCCGTTCGGTAGGGGGTCCGGTGCGCCCGTATCCGCGCCCTAACCCGCAGGCGCGTCGCCCAGATTGCGTGCCAACGCCACCTCAAACGCCGCCTTGGTCGCCGCATCGACAGCAGTCTGGTTCTGGCTCACCCAATCGGCATAGGGCATGCCGTAGACGATCTCGCGCGCCTCCTCCTTGGTCATGGCAATCCCCGCCGCCATCGCCGCCTCGCCATACCACCGGCTCAGGCAGTTCCGGCAGAACCCCGCCAAATTCATCAGGTCGATGTTCTGCACATCCGCCCGCGCCTCCAGCAAATGCCGCATCAGGGCGCGGAATGCCGCCGCCTCCAGCTTTTGCCGCGTCGCATCATCCAGTTGC
>JAYTQA010000396.1:0-2849 GCA_043746955.1 bacterium
CCACAAGTGGACACTTTTCGAAATCGTTGTAAATCAATAGGTTGCGTTTTTTCATTAACTTTTGATTCAGACTTTACGACGGTGCCTGCAACGATTTTCCTGCGAAAAATCAGGGGTACGAATTTTCGGCGAAAATTCGGAGCCAAGTTTTTCGCCGAAAAACTGTGTCACTCCCCGCGCGGAAAGCGCTTGTTTTCTTCCAGTACGTTGAGATCCATGTGGTTGCGCATGTAGCGTTCTGACGCGGCTCGCAGCGGTTGGTAATCCCACGGGTAATAGTGGCCGTTGCGAAGCGCCTCGTACACCACCCAACGCCGCGCCTGACTTTGCCGCACCTCGGCATCATAGGCGGCAAGATCCCAACGCTCATCCGCCATCAGTTGGAAATGGGCGAGGATTTCGGCGGCGCGGGGGTCGTTGGCCAGGTTTTGGTCTTCGTCCGGGTCGTTGGCCAGATCAAACAGCAGGTCGGGATCGACCTGACACCGGATGTATTTCCATGCACCCTGCCGCAGGGCGACCATCGGCGTAATTGACCCCTCTGCGGCGTATTCCATTGCCACCGGGCTGGTGCGGGCCTGACCTTTGGCCAAGGGCACCAGGCTTTCACCATCGGTCCACGGCATTACCTCCGCCATCGAAATGCCGGCCAAGTCACACAGGGTTGGCGTCACGTCGATGGTTGAGACCGGGGTATCCTCGCGGTGCGGGGCCAAGCCGGGGGCACAGATCATCAGAGGCACGCGGGCGGCGCCCTCGAAGAAATTCATCTTGAACCACAGACCTTTGCGGCCCAGCATTTCGCCATGGTCCGACACGAAGACGATGATCGCCTCCTGCCGAGACGCCTCCAACGCCGCCAGAACCTCACCAATCTTGGCATCAACGTAAGAGATATTGGCGAAATAGCCTTGGCGGGCGCGGCGGATGTGGTCGGCGGTGACCGCCAGCCCCCGTCCGTCACAAGCATCGATCAGGCGCCTGGAATGCGGGTCCATCGCGTCATAGGTCAATTGGGTCGGCGGTTGGAGTTCGGGGGCACCTTGGTAAAGCTCCCAGTATTTGCGGCGGGCGACGAACGGGTCGTGCGGGTGGGTGAAAGAGACGGTCAGGCTCCACGGGCGGGGGTCAAGGCCGCGCGAGAGGTCGTAGATTTTCTGGACGGCCTGATGCGCCACGTCGTCGTCGTATTCCAGTTGGTTGGTGATCTCGGCCACGCCCGCACCGGTGACCGAGCCGAGGTTGTGATACCACCAGTCGATGCGTTCATTTGGCTTGCGGTAATCGGGGGTCCAGCCGAAGTCAGCAGGATAGATATCGGTGGTCAGGCGCTGTTCAAAGCCGTGCAGCTGGTCGGGGCCGACGAAGTGCATCTTGCCACTCAGGGCAGTTTGATACCCGGCGCGGCGCAGATGATGGGCGAAGGTCGGGATGTCGGAAGCAAATTCGGCCGCATTGTCATAGACCCGGGTGCGGCGCGGCAAAGCGCCCGACATGAAGGCGGCGCGGGCCGGGGCACAAAGCGGCGAGGCTGTGTAGGCGTTGGCGAACCGGACCGAACGGTCAGCCAGTTTGCGCAAGTTGGGCACGTGCAGGAAAGCGGCGGGGCCATCGTCAAACAGGGTGCCGGTCAGTTGGTCGACCATCAGGATCAGGATATTCGGTTTGGGCATCGGGGAACCTTGACGGAGGAGGCTCAAGTCGTGGGGGACGCTAGGCATTTTGGGCCGGCGCAGCGGGGCGCTTACTGCGCGTAGGTCGCACCCTCTTCATCCAGCAAAGCCTTGATTTCGCTCAAATGAAAGTCGGCTCCAGTGGGATAAGCCTCCCACTCCTGCGCGGTTTTTTCGGCGATGGCGTCGGACAGCACCCGGAGCGGTTTGCCGGTTTGCAGGGCGCGGATGTAAGTTTCGGCGGCCCGTTCAAAGTAATAAAGTCGGTTGAAGGTTTCGGCCACCGTCCGGCCAACGATCAGCACGCCGTGGTTGCCCATTACCATGGTGGTAATTTTCGGGTCGGCAAGCAGATCGGCGCAGCGCGCACCCTCCGCCTCAAACGCCATGCCGCCATAGTTGGCATCCACGACATGGCGGCCAAAGAACATCGCGGAGTTCTGGTCAATCGGCGGAAGGCGGCTGTCAGCCAGTGAGGCAAGCACCGTGGCGTGCATCGAATGGACGTGCATCACACAGCGGACATGGGGCAAGGCACGGTGGATGGCGCCGTGCAGACCCCAAGCGGTGGGGTCGGGCGCGTCGGGGCGGTCCATTGTCGTCGGATCATTCGCGTCAATCTCGACCAGGCTGGAGGCGGTGATGCGGGCGAAATGGCGGCCGTTGGGGTTGATCAGGAACCGGCTACCTTCGGGGTTGATGGCAAGCGAGAAGTGGTTTGCCACCGCCTCGTGCAGGTTCAGCTTGGCCGTCCAGCGGAAGGCGGCGGCCAGGTCGGTGCGTTCGGCCCAATGTGACAAATTCGGCTGGGCCATCTGCGGGTCGCTGGGGCTGGAATGCTGGTTCATTGGGTTTCCCTGATCCTGACTTTGGCAAGTTTGCCGCAGATCGCGGCCGGTGACAACCGGGCTCAGGGGGCTGCGCGTCGGGCAAATGGGTCCAGGTTCCCGCTCAAGCCACCCGCAAGCCATCGGTCCTTACCGAAAAACCGGAGGTTCGGGGACGACAGTGTGCTGGCATCCCGGTTGGTTCACGACCCCGACACCAACCCGACCGGCTCTGCCCTGCGCGGGCCGTCCGGCGTGGTCAAATGGGGCCGAGAGGTTGAAAGGGATTGCCCGCTGGAAGGCTGGATGGGGCTAACTTGGGGGCAAAAACGGAGAAGTTCTGTGCAGT
>JAYTQA010000397.1:0-7569 GCA_043746955.1 bacterium
GGCCAGGGCACCACCTGCGACCCCAAAGTCCCATCGCCCAAAGCCTGCAAAATCCTGGCCCCCGCAGCCTCCAGCCCATGCGCATCGGCCACAGCGGCAATCAGCCCGTTGGCTGCCTCGACCGCCATGTAGACGTCGGTCGGCAGGTGATCGGACCGGTAGGCGTGGCGCGCATCGACCCCCAGCCGGGCGCAGGCGGCCAGCAGCGCCTCCCCCTCGGCATCGCGGCCAATCGCGGTCAGAATGGCCGGCCGCAGCCCGAGCCGCGCCAAAGTCACCGCGATGTTCAACGCCACCCCGCCCGGCACCCGTGTGATCCGCCCCGGCACATCGCCTCCCAGCTGCAAGACCAGCGGGGTGCGCCCGATGATGTCCCACAGGGCGGACCCGATGCAGACGATATCCGGGGGGTTTTGTCGGATCATGAGAGGTTTCATCGCCTATTTTGCGCGGGATTTGCAAGTGGTGGCGTCGATGCCTCCGGCGGGAGTATTTTCGCCCAGATGAAATTGGCAAGCAGGCTTTGGGGCAGGGGCCGAGACTTATGCCTTGCATCCGGACCAAGGCCGCGTTAACAGCCCTCACTTCACAGGCAGATGCGGTCCAACGGGGCATATCCCGCGCGGTCCACCGGTTGGGGGCAACCCTGAAATCATCTGCCAAGGCGCAAACCGGAAAAGGATATCGACCATGGCGCTTCCCGAATTCACCATGCGTCAGCTTTTGGAAGCTGGCGTTCACTACGGTCACCAGACCGCCCGCTGGAATCCCCGGATGGGCGACTACATCTACGGCGACCGCAACGGCATTCACATTCTTGACCTGACCCAGACCGTGCCCCTGCTGGATACCGCGCTGAAAGTTGTGCGCGATACTGTGGCCAAGGGTGGCCGGATCCTGTTTGTCGGCACCAAGCGGCAGGCGCAGAAGTCGATCTCTGAATCGGCCGAAAAGTGTGCCCAGTATTACATGAACCACCGCTGGCTCGGTGGCACCCTGACCAACTGGAAAACCATCCAGAATTCGATCGCGCGCCTGAAAGCGCTGGACGAGATTCTGGCCGGTGGCGCCGAAGGGCTGACCAAGAAAGAGCGTCTCAACATGGAACGCGAACAGGGCAAGCTGCAAGCCTCGCTCGGCGGTATCCGGGAGATGGGCGGCACCCCGGACCTGTTGTTCGTCATCGACGTCGGCAAAGAAGCCCTTGCGATCACCGAGGCTAAAAAGCTCGGCATCCCGGTGGTCGGCATCGTCGACAGCAACTGCTCGCCGAAAGACATCGACTATGTCATCCCGGGCAATGACGACGCCAGCCGGGCGATAGCGCTTTATTGCGACCTGGTGAGCCGTGCGGCGCTGGACGGCATGACCGCCCAGATGGGTGCGGCCGGTGTCGACCTTGGCGCTTTGGATGAAGCCCCGGTGGAAGAAGCCGTCGAGGCTTAATTTCTGGCCTAATTTCTGGCTTAATTTCCGGCCTGATCTTTGGCCCGCCAAAACCCGGGCCAACTTCATAATTCTGGTATCGGGCGGGGGGATCATCCCGCTCGCTGCCATTTTCAGAACAGGGAAGACTGACATGACCGTCACCGCACAAATGGTGAAAGAACTGCGCGAAGCGACCGGCGCAGGCATGATGGATGCCAAAAAGGCGCTGGTTGAAACCGATGGCAACATGGAAGCGGCAGTCGACTGGCTGCGCACCAAGGGCCTCGCCAAAGCCGCCAAGAAGGCTGACCGTCTGGCCGCCGAAGGTCTGGTTGGGGTTGCGGTCAGCAATGGCCGTGGTGTCGCGGTCGAGATCAATTCTGAGACCGACTTCGTCGCCAAGAACACCGATTTCCAGGCTTTGGTCCGCGAAATCACCAAAGTCGCGCTGCAAACTGGCGACACGGTCGAGGTGCTGAAAGCCGCACACCTGAACGGCGAACCGGTGGAAACCGTGATCAACGCCGCCATCGCCCGGATTGGCGAAAACATGACCCTGCGCCGGATGCATGTGCTGGAGGGCTCCACCGTGGTGTCCTACGTCCACAATGCCGCGAGCGAAGGCATGGGCAAGATCGGCGTGCTGGTCGCGTTGAACGGGCCTGCCGAGGCGGCGCAAGCGATTGGCAAGCAGTTCGCCATGCATATCGCCGCAACCTCGCCGTTGTCGCTGTCGGAAGCCTCGCTGGACCCGGCCGTGGTCGAACGTGAACTGGCCGTGCAGACCGCCAAGGCGCTGGAAGAGAACGCAACTTCGCCCAAGCCCAAGCCCGATGCGGTGATCCACAACAACATCATCCCGGGCCGGATGAAGCGCTTTTTGTCGGAAGTCACCCTGCTCGGCCAACAATTCGTGGTCAACCCGGACCTGACCGTGGCCGAGGCTGCCAAGGCGGCGGGCGTCGAGATCACCGGCTATGCCCGCGTCTCGGTCGGCGAAGGCATTGAAAAAGCGAAAGAAGATTTCGCCGCCGAAGTGGCCAAGATGGTTCAGGCCTAACCTAGAGCGCATTCCGAAAAGTGTGAAGCGGTTTTCGGATGAAATGCGCGCAAAAACAAAGACGTAAAGCGGTTGTTTGATTCTTGTCAAACGCAAACCGCTTTACGCCGGGGTTGATCCCGCCAGAGCCTGCAATGCCACGGGCCGGGGGGAAAACCTCGGCCCTTTTGGTTATTGGCTCACAAATCCCTGTGACGCAGCCGCTTAAGCGACGGAATTCCGGCCCGGTGCCGTTGAAACCTTGACCGCACCGGCCCAGCTTCGATGGGTAGCCAAAGGACCGCCGCGCCATGTCGAGCAGCATCACCGTTGACGCCATTACCCGCCGCCGCAAACGCTTTCGTCTGCGCGGCTGGATCGTCTGGCCCTTGATGATCTTGGCCCTGGGCGGCGGCGGTTACTCCTGGATGCAGTCGCGCTCGACCGCCACCGCCACCGTCCACTACACAACGGTCGAAGCTGCAACCGCCGACATCACGGTAAAAGTCACCGCTGTCGGTACGGTGCAGCCGATCCAGCAGGTCAATGTCGGCTCGCTCATTTCTGGCACAATCTCCGAAATTGATGTGGCGATCAACGATACGGTCAAGACCGGCCAAGTGCTGGCAAAACTTGACACCTCCTCGCTGGAGGCGGTACTGGCCCGCGATCACGCCACCCTGACCGCCCGCAACGCCGATGTGGAGGATGCCAAAGCCACCCAGGAAGCTGCGGTCGATGCGCTGACCCGCGCGCAAAGCCTGCACGACAAGGGCTTTGGCACGCAGGCCGATCTGATCACCGCCACCACCACCAGGCGCCGCGCCGACGCCGCTTTGGCCTCAGCCCTGGCGAATGTGGAGGTTGCCAAAGCCGATGTGCAACTCAGCAAGACCAACATGGACAAAGCCGTGATCGTGGCGCCGATTGATGGCACGGTGCTGAACCTGCAAGCCGATCTGGGCCAGACGGTTTCGGCCTCCACCACCACCGTCACGCTGTTCACTTTGGCCCACGACCTTGGCCAGATGCAGTTGCAGGTCGATGTCGACGAGGCGGATATCGGCAAGGTCCAGGTCGGTGATCCCGCCAGTTTCACCGTCGACGCCTACCTTGGCCAAAGCTTTCCCGCCCAGGTGAGCCAGATGCACTACGCCCCGCAAACCGTTGATGGCATTGTGACTTATCCGACCATTCTCGCCATCGACAATTCCGATCACCGGCTGCGCCCCGGCATGACCGCCTCGGCTGACGTGACGGTGGAGCAGGTGAAAGGTGCTTTGACGGTCCCGAATGCGGCCTTCCGCTACACCCCGCCAGTCGAGCAGGTCAGCACCCAAAAACGCTCGGGTCTGTTGGGCATGCTGTTTTCCGGCGGTGGTGGAAATCGTCCCAATGCCACCGCCAAAAACGCCGTCACCAAAGAAGGCTTTCGCAGCCTTTACATTATGAAAGACGGCCAACCTAGCCAAATCGCAGTGAAAACCGGCGTGACCAATGGCGATCTGACCCAGGTTGTGGACGGCCCGCTTGCGGTGCATGACGTGGTCATCACCCAGCAATCCACCGGCACGCGATGACCCAACCCGGCCCAATGCTGGAACTGCGCCGCCTTTCCAAAATTTATGGCCAGGACGAGGGCAGGGTCTATGCGCTGAACGACGTGAGCCTGTCCGTGCAAAAGGGCGAGTTTATCGCCGTCATGGGGCCATCGGGGTCGGGCAAATCCTCCGCGATGAACATCCTCGGCTGCCTCGATACCCCGACTTCCGGTGAATATCTGCTGTTCGGCAGCGATGTCACCGGGCTTGACCGCGACCAGCGCGCGCTTTTGCGGCGGCATTTTCTCGGCTTCATCTTTCAGGGCTTCAACCTGCTGGCCCGGACCACAGCCCTGGAGAATGTCGAGCTTCCCTTGATTTATCAAGGTGTTGCGGCCGATGATCGCCACGACCGCGCGATGGACGCGCTGGCCAAAGTCGGCCTGCAAGACCGCGCGCACCACCGCCCCTCGGAACTTTCGGGCGGCCAGCAGCAGCGCGTCGCTATAGCGCGCGCCATCGTGACCAAACCCGGCCTGATCCTTGCCGATGAGCCGACCGGCAACCTCGATTCTGCCCGCAGCCGCGAGATTATGGAGCTTTTGGTCCAACTCAACCGCGACGAAGGCCTGTCGGTCCTGATGGTTACCCACGAACCCGACATGGCCGATTATGCGCACCGGATCGTCACCTTCGTCGATGGGCGCATCCAGTCAGACCGGGTGAAATCCCATGCTGCTTGAGACATTCCGCCTCGCCCTGATTACGGTTTTTCGCAACAAACTCAGAAGCTTCCTGACCGTTCTTGGTATCGTTATCGGCGTGGCTTCGGTGATTGCAATGGTGACGGTGGGGCAGGGGTCGACCGCCCAGGTGCAGTCCGACGTGGCAGCACTTGGGTCGAATTTGCTGATGATCCGCCCCGGCTCCGGCATCCGTGGCCCGGGCGGCGGCGCCAATGACGCGCCGCCGCTGTCGCTCGCGGATATGGATGCGCTGAGCCGCAACATACCAGATATTGTGGCCGCCACGCCCGGATCCTCGAAAAGTGTCACGGCGGTTTTTGGCGAGATGAACCATGTGGTGCAGGTCGCCGGCACCGATAATGCGTTTTTTGGCGTCCGGGGCTGGACCATCGGCGCGGGGCGGATGTTTTCCGAAGCCGAAATGCGGTCTGGCACGCCGGTTTGCGTGCTGGGCACCACAACCTCCAATGCGCTGATCGGCGAAGGCAATCCGGTCGGGACCACCATCCGGGTTGGCAAAATATCCTGCGAGGTCATAGGCTTACTGGCCAAACGTGAGGCGTCGTCCTTCGGCCAGGACGAAAATGACACGATCATCATGCCGCTGAAAACCTTTCAACGGCGGATTTCCGGCAAGACCGATGTCCAAAGCATTTCGGTCACTTTCCGCGATGGCGCGCGTTCCGATGATGTCATCGCCCAGATCAACAGCCTGATGCGCGAGCGGCGGCACTTAAGTGGCGATGTGAACGACAACTTCAATGTCTTTGATATGAAACAGATTTCCTCGATGCTGACCGGCATCACTGGCGTGCTCACCGGCCTGTTGTCGGCGGTGGCCGCGATCAGCCTGCTGGTTGGCGGCATCGGGATCATGAATATCATGCTGGTCTCGGTCACCGAGCGCACCCGCGAAATCGGCATCCGGATGGCGGTTGGGGCGACCGAGCGTCAGGTGTTGCTGCAGTTTCTGGTCGAGGCGATCGTGCTGTCGCTGATCGGCGGCACGTTGGGGATTTTCCTCGGCCTTGGCCTCGGGGCCGCAGGCTCTTACGCGCTCAACATCGGCTTTCTGCCCGACTACCGGATCATCATCGCCTCGTTCATCTTTTCCGCCGTGGTGGGGGTGGTGTTCGGCTTCTTCCCGGCCCGGCACGCTGCCCGCCTCGATCCGATCGAAGCGCTACGCCATCAGTAGGGCCGCAGTTGGAATTAACTATCCGGTAATCTATATTATGTAAACCAACTAGTGCCGCCGCAGGATATAGATGTCCATTATCCAGCCATGCGCCGCACGCGCTTTGACCCGCAAGTCCACAATCTTCGGGCCAACTTCGGCCAAAGGACCGCTGAGGATGATCTGTTCTTCCATCCCGACATAAGCGCCCCACCAGATGGAAATCCCTTTGGGATCAAGCGTCTGGAAGACACAGTTGCCATCCAGCATTATCAACAGAGTATCCGCGCCCGCAGGCCAGCCTGACGCCAATTGCCGACCGGTGGTGATGGTCACCGCCGCACCAATCTCATTCAGTGGCATCCTGTGCGCCGCGGTCAACGCCTGGATCGAGGTAATCCCCGGCACGACGCTCACCCGCACATCGGTCAGACGGGCGGCAATCCGCAGGGTGGAATCGTACAGGGACGGGTCGCCCCAGACCAGAAGTGCCACGATCTGCCCAGCGTTTGCGTCGATCACCGCCTGCCAACTGGCCGCGATCGCATCGTGCCAAAGGTTAACGCCCGCGGCATAATCGAGGTTCAAAGCGTCCCGGACCGGCAGATCAAACTCCACCACTTTGGTCGCCGTGTTGGTCAAAACCTCGGCACAGATCGCTCTCCGCAACTCCGCCAGATCGGCTTTGCCGCCCTTGCGCGGGATCATCACCAGGTCAGCCGCATTGAGCGCCTTGACCGCCTGACGGGTCAGATGGTCCGGGTTGCCGGTGCCAATCCCGATCAGAACCAACTGGATCATCGCGGTTTCGCCGTCCAGAACCGCACCAACAGCCCGCCCAAAGTCAGCCAGGTGAGAAGTCCAACCGCCAGCGACCGTGCCGCGAACGACGCCGCGAGTTCCGGCGGTACCACACCGCCAAAGGTCGGCAACGCGGGCGCACCCCAGATGTGGGGGGCCGCCAGCAGTCCTACCCCCAAAGCTTGTTGCCACAGTGCCGTGCCGTAGGCTGCAAACCCCAAACCCACCAGCGTGCAAATTGCCGTCCCCGCCCACCAAAACTGCCGCGCATCAAGGTCGGTGGCGGGGGTTCCCGGCAACTCCGGCGCCAACCCCAAGGCCGGCATCAGTTGAAACGCAAGAAACCCCGCGAGGCCCAGCAGCAGCCCTTGACGCGGCTCCAGCCTGATCCCAAAGGTTTCGGCAGTCTGAATTCCGCCCATCATAACAAGGCCGTAGCCGCTGTATGTGACGACCGCGAAGAACACCGTCTGATACCGCCGCCACGGATCAACCGGTTCCTGCGCTGGCATCACCATGCCTTTCATCGAACTGGATGAGCTTTCCGCCGCAACCCCTTGAAAGTGCACGAGTTCGCGGGACTCATACCGCTCTGCGAGCAGAATTTTGGGTTCAACCAGAAAATATTGCAGCACGGCGCACAGCAACCCCGCAGCAATGCCAGCGAACAAGGCGCTGGACAGCATATGTTTCATGATATCAAGGGTTTGCCTGCCTTAGTGGCAGGGAAATCCGGTCGAATGCCGCATATCATGGGCCGCGTCATGCAGCGTCTGGCTATGGGCAAAACCGGCGGCGAACACCAGCGTAGCGCCGATCAGGCTCACGAACAGCGCC
>JAYTQA010000398.1:0-7554 GCA_043746955.1 bacterium
CTATGACCTGCAACTGACCCGACAGGTCACGATGCAAAGCCTGCCCTCGATCCGGCTGGTGCAGGAGAATGACAAAAGTCTGGTCGGCAAGATCAACTCCACCCTGATGAACACCGTGCCTTTGTGGGAAACCCAGTTGGCGCAGGCGGTCACCATCCAACGTTCCCGCGAGGCAGCCGAGGCGATCAAGGGGGCCAATGACCTGACCAATGAACTGCTGACCCAGAACGCCAAAAACCTGCAGGACACCAACAAGATCGTTCGGACCGAGATGGAACGCGGCGTGTTTGACATCGAGGCGGTGAAATCGGCCAACGAAACCCTGATCGCCACGATTCAGGAAAGCTTGGCGATTGCCGATGAAGGTAAAGCGAAACGGGCTGCGGCAGAGGTGGAACTGGCCAAGATGGCGGGTGCCTTGAAAGACACGCTGTCGGCGGCCCATGCCAAGGCCACCGGGTCGGGCGACAATGTCGGGGGCGCGTTGCAAGGCTGATGGGCAGTGCTGTTGCGTTCCGGCTGGCGGCGTTCCGGATCGCGGCGTTCGGGATCGCGGTGTTCCGGATCGCGGCGTTCGGGGCGCTCGCAGCACTGTGGGGCTGCAATGCCCCGCAGCCGATGCCCCCCATGGCCCCGCCGCCGGTGGTGGTGCCGGTGCTGCCCGAAACCGCCGCCAGTGCTGGCTTGCGGGCGCATTACGCGCAGGTGCAGGCGAAGATGCTGGCCACCGGGCTTTGGCGGACCCAGATGGCCCCCTCTGACGCGCCGTTTACCGACCGCAATCTGACCGACAACTTCCTCAAGATCGCCCTTTATGACGAATATTCCGGCGGCAAGGTTCTGTCGCACAGCAACGAAGCCCCGATTGCCCTGCGCCGGTGGGATCAGCCGGTCCGGATCAAGTTGATCTTCGGTCCTGCCGCGCCGGCCGAGCAGGTGGCTGTGGATACGGAGCGTGTGGCCTCCTATCTGGCGCGGCTGACCCGGGTGACCGGGCATCCGGTCGGGTTGGTCAACATCGCCCCGAACTTCTGGGTGCATATCGCCACTATCGACGAGCGACGCGCGATGGCCCCGACCCTGCAAGCCGAACTGACCGAGATTACGCCCAACCAAATCGACTCGATCACCAATATGGCGCCTGACACCTATTGTCAGGTCGTCACCCAATTTGACGGCGAAACCTCGATCTATGCCTTCGCGGTGACGGTGATCCCGTCTGAACTGCCCAACCTGATGCGCCTTGCCTGCATCAACGAAGAGCTGGCCCAGTCGCTTGGCCTGCCCAATGACAGCAACGCCGCCCGCCCGTCGATCTTCAACGACGACGAGGAATTTGCCCTTCTGACCGGTCAGGATGAGCTGATGCTGCGCATCCTCTACGACCCCGCCCTGCACCCCGGCATGACGGCAGCGCAGGCGCGGCCGATTGTGAAGGTGCTGGCGAGCAGGCTGATGGGGGGCAGTTAGGGATGATCGACCTGATCAATCCGGCAAATTTTGAGTTCTTTGCCCGGTATTTGCTCGCCGGGCTGATCATCATTTGGATCCGCGCGAATTTCGTGATTGGGGAACGCGATCGCCTGACCGACATGATCGTCGAGGCCGTGATTCTAAGCCTTTTCAATCAGTTGGTGTTTCTGTTTCTGGAATGGGTGCTCGGGCTGGCTTCTCCCATCCTGGTTCAGGCGGGGCGGGAGGCATTTTTCACAGAAGTGTTGGTCTTGCCTATCCTGATCGGTCTTTTGCTGGGCTGGGGCATCTCCAGTGGTTGGATTGCCGCAGTGTTCGGCCTGTTATCCATACCGAGCCAAAAGGTTCGTCGTGCCTACGATTTTGCCTTCGCCCTGCACGAAACGGAGGGCTTTGTGATCGTAACCTATGACGATGGCACCAAGGTGCATGGCTATTTTGGCGTGAATTCTCTGACAGCCAGCGACGGCGGACGTAGTGATCTTTATCTTGAGCGCATATATGATGTTGGCAGCGACGGATTGTGGTACGAAAAGTCACCGCCTCGCGGTGCGCTTCTGGCGTTGGGCGGGTATCGATCAGTTGAATTTCTGGAACCGGAAGGACCCAAAATATGAACAAGCGCTTGATCGTTGAAGGCTACCAACCAAGCAGATCGGCTGAAAGCTTGGTGAAACGTGATACGGCAACTGGGCGGTTCATGGAAACCGGCAAAAGGTCAGCCAGCGGTCCACCGGCCTCTGTCCGGCTTCCCAAGACAACCTCTTCCGTAAACATTCCCAAAAAATAGGGCTTCGCAGATGGTTTTCGGATTCCTCAAGGGCGAGTTCATTGATGTCATCTCCTGGACGGATGACACCCGCGACACGATGGTCTGGCGGTTTGAACGCCGCGACAATGCCATCAAATACGGTGCCAAGCTGACCGTGCGGGAAGGCCAGGCGGCGGTTTTCATCAACGAAGGCCAGCTGGCCGATGTCTTTGCGCCGGGATTGTACGAACTTCAGACCAACAACATGCCGATCATGACCACGCTGCAGCACTGGGACCACGGCTTCCAGTCGCCCTTCAAATGCGAGATTTACTTCATCAACACCACCCGCTTCAACGACCTGAAATGGGGCACGCAGAACCCGATCATGTGCCGCGACCCGGAGTTTGGCCCGGTCCGGATCCGGGCCTTCGGCAATTATTCGATGCGGGTGACCGACCCTGCCGTGTTCATCAAAGAGGTGGTAGGCACCGATGGCGAGTTCACCTCCGATGAAATCTCCATCCAGATCCGCAATGTGATCGTGCAAGAGATGAGCCAGGCTTTGGCGAAATCCGGCATTCCGGTGCTGGATATGGCGGCCAATACGGTCGACCTCGCCAAGCTGGTCAGCACAGCGATTGCACCCACGGTGGCGGCCTATGGGTTGAGCCTGCCGGAGTTTTACATCGAAAACATCTCGCTGCCGGACGAGGTGGAAAAGGTGCTGGACAAGCGCACCTCGATCGGGATTGCCGGCGACTTGGGCAAATACATGCAGTTCAACGCGGCTGAGGGGCTGGCTGCGCCCAACTCTGCGATGGGGGCCACGATGGGTGCCGCCATCGGCGCAGGCATGGGGTTCAATCTGGGGCAACAAGGGCCGTGGGGGGCCGCACCCGCTGCTGCTGCCCCCGCTGCCCCTGCCGCCCCGCCGCCGCCGCCTGCGGTCCAGCATTGGCATATCGCCGATAATGGTGCGACCAAAGGCCCGTTTGGCGACGCCGATCTGGCGGGGATGGCGTCCAGCGGTGCGCTGACCCGCGCCAGCATGGTCTGGACTGCCGGTCAGGATGGCTGGAAAGCCGCCGGCGACACCGACCTCGCCCGCCTGTTCGCGGCCATACCGCCGCCGCCGCCGCCCCCGGCACCGGGGCAATAGCCGGTGGCAGTTGCCGAAGAACACCGCTACCCCTGCCAGCAATGCGGGGCCGAACTGCGCTTTGCCCCCGGCCAGACCGTGCTGAAATGCGACCACTGCGGGTTCGAGCAGGTGATCAGCGTCGAAAATGACCCGAATGCCGGGCCTTGGTCCAAACCGGCCAAGATCAAGGCATTCGAGGAACATCCGCTCGCCGCTGGCCTGTCCGACGACCTGCCCGCCACCGCGAGTGTCGAGGTGCGGTCGACCAAATGCCCGAACTGCGGTGCCGAGGTGGTGTTTCAAGGGGCCTCCCACGCCACCGAATGCCCGTTCTGCGCCTCGCCGGTCGTGGTCGACACCGGGGCCGAACGCAAGATCAAACCCCAGGCCGTGATCCCGTTTGCCTTGGACGAACCCTCGGCCCGCAAGGCGCTGGTCGGCTGGTTGGGCTCGCTCTGGTTCGCGCCCAACCGCCTGCTGGAATTCACCCGGGCCGGGCGGGCGATGAACGGCGTCTATGTGCCGTATTGGACCTTTGATGCCGCCACCATCAGCCAGTATCGCGGGGCCAAAGGCATTTATTATTATGAGACGCGCACCGTCACCGTCAACGTCAATGGCCGCAACGAACAGCGCCAGGAGCAGGTGCGAAAGACCCGCTGGTATCCCGCCTCGGGCACGGTGGCGCATGATTTCGACGATGTGCTGGCGATTGCCTCGACCGCGCTGCCGGTCAAGCTGGGCGATGGGCTGGAGCCTTGGGATCTGGGCCAGTTGCAGACCTACACGCCGGACTACCTCGCAGGCTTTCAGGCCGAGGGCTATACCGTGGCACTGGCCGACGGCAACACGGTGGCCAAAGCCAAGATGGCGCAGATGATCTATCAGGACGTCTGCCGCGCTATCGGCGGCGATGAACAGCGGGTCGATGCGGTCGATACCCGTTACGGCGCGGAAACCTTCAAGCATATCCTGCTGCCGGTCTGGATGGCCGCCTACAAATACAACGCCAAAAGCTACCGGTTTCTGGTGAATGGCCAAACCGGCGAAGTCCAGGGCGAACGCCCGTGGAGCGTCTGGAAAATCACCTTCGCGGTGCTGGCGGTGGCGATCGTGGTCGGCGTCGGCGTCTATCTCAAGCAAACGTACCAATAGCCCTCCTGCTTTCCCTTTCATCCGGCAAAAATACTCCGCAGGGGGTCTGGTGGGGCGGTCCGGCCGCGCAAGTGTGCGCGGCGTTCTTCGCTGAAAACCTTCCACTGGAAGGTTTTCCGGGCGCTCATCACCCAGCCGGGTCCGCCGAGCGCCTCTGCTGCAATTGGCACCAATTGACTTTGCCCGCCTCGCCGGGCATTGCCGCCAAAACCCCCGGAGGTTTCATGCGCGTTCTGACCCAAGCCCGGATTGCCGAACTGCCGAACCCCTATTTCGGCAAGGTCCGCGATTGTTACGACCTGGCCCCCGATGTGCAGAACCCCGACGGCCGCCGCATCCTGATCGCCTCTGACCGCATCTCGGCCTTTGACCGGATTTTGGCCGCCATCCCCTATAAGGGACAGGTGCTGACCCAGATCGCCCGCTTCTGGTTTGACCGGACCGCGGACATCATCGCCAACCATGTGATCAGCTATCCCGACCCGAATGTGGTGATCGGGCGTCGCCTGACCATCCTGCCGGTCGAGGTTGTGGTGCGGGGATATCTGGCGGGCACCACCTCGACCTCGGTCTTGACCCAATACAACAAGGGCGTGCGCCAGATGTATGGCCACACCTTGCCCGACGGGTTGCGCGCCAATCAAATCCTGCCCGCCGTCCTGATCACCCCGACCTCCAAAGCCTTCGACGGCGACCACGACGCGCCGTTGAGTGCGGCAGAGATCCTCGCCCAAGGCCTATTGACCCCAGCCCAGTGGGAGGAAGTGTCGGCCGCAGCCCTTGCCCTGTTCGCCCGTGGCCAGAAGATGGCCGCCGAACGCGGGCTGATCCTGGCCGACACCAAATATGAATTCGGGACCGACAGCACAGGCCGCATCCTGCTTGCCGATGAGATCCACACCCCGGATTCCAGCCGCTACTGGTTGGCCTCGGGCTATCAGGCGGCATTCGAGGCGGCACAGCGCCCGCCCAGCTTCGACAAGGACGTGATCCGCGCCTGGGTCGCCGAACGCTGCGACCCTTACCGCGACCCGATCCCCGAAATCCCTGCCGCCATGATCGACGCCACCAGTGCCGTCTATGTGCAGGCTTACGAAGCGATCACCGGCACCGCTTTTGTGCCCGACATCGGTGGGAAAACCCCGCTTGACCGCATCCGTAGCGCTTTGGAACCGTATTTCCGGGTCTGATCCTATGTGTTTGCGATCGCGGCGCGCCTTCCGCTAAGGTCGCGGAAAACCTCGGGAGGGTGATCATGATTCTCAGCTGTGGCGAAGCGCTGATTGACTTGTTGCCGCGCACCAGCACGCAAGGCGAGGCGTGTTTTGCGCCCTACGCCGGTGGGGCGGTGTTCAACACCGCGATTGCCTTGGGCCGGTTGGGCGCGCCTTCGGCGTTCTTCTCGGGCATCTCCACCGACATGCTGGGCGAGATTTTGACCGACACTCTGGCCGCGGCCAAAGTCGATACCCGCTATTGCGCGCGGTCGGGGCGGCCAACCACCGTAGCCTTCGTCAAGCTGGTAAACGGGCAGGCGACTTACGCGTTTTATGACGAGGGCACGGCGGGTGTCACCCTCACCCAAGACCAGTTGCCCACCCTGCCCGCCGCCGTGGATACGCTGTTTTTCGGCGGGATTTCCCTGGTCAACGACCCCGCAGCCGCGACCTATGAGGCGTTGCAGGCGCGCGAGGCCCGACATCGCGTCACCATGATCGACCCCAACATCCGGCCCGGTTTCATCACCGGCAAAGAGCTGCCGTACCGCGCGCGGATCGAACGGATGATCGCCCAGGCCGACATCGTGAAACTGTCGGATGAGGATTTGCGCTGGCTGATCGGTGCTGGCGATCTGACCAAACTGGCCCGCGAAATCATTGCGAAGGGGCCGAAGGTGGTGTTCATCACGGAAGGCTCTGCCGGTGCCCGCGCGGTCACGGCCAGCCAAGACCGCTTTGTCGTAGCCCAAAAGGTCACGGTTGCCGATACGGTCGGCGCGGGCGATACGTTCAACGCCGGGGCTTTGTGTGCGCTGCACGAGGCGGGGGCGCTGAGCAAGGCGCGCCTTGGAGGCGTAACCGACGCCGAACTGGATGCCGCCCTGACACTCGGGACCCGGGCTGCCGCGATCACCGTGGCCCGCCCCGGCGCCAACCCGCCATGGCGCCACGAACTTTAGCCCGCATTTCCGAAAAGTGTGCAACGGTTTTCGGCTGAAATGCGCGCAAAACCAAAGGCCTGGAGCGCATTTCCGAAAAGTGTGCAGCGGTTTTCGGATGAAATGCGCGCAAAACCAAAGGCCTGGCCCGGTTTCACTTGAACGGGTTTTTGCTGTTGCTGCCGGAAATCGCCGTGCCGCAATCGACCAGCGCGTTGATCGACGCGGCCGATCCGGCCAGCGAGTAATCCTTGACCGGCGTGCCATCCGAACTGCGCAGGTGCAGGGTTGTCCCCTTGGCGACCTCGAGCACAAAGTTGATGCTTTCTTTGACATCGGGCAGATCGAACAGCACCGACTGCTTGGTCAGGTTGGCACCGGTCAGCGACCATGGCGAGCGGTGATCGACCTCGACCTCCAGATCCGCCGAGCCGTTGTCGCCGAAGTCCCACCCTTCTGAATAAAATTGCAGACGGATCGTCTGATCCGCGAAGGTCCAGATCGTGAAACTTTCGCCGGGGTCCGCCACTTCGGCCAGGCAGGCGTAGGTGCCATCATCATAGGTGATGCCCTGGACCCGCCAGCTTTGGTTCTCATAGAGTGTATCGGTACGGTCGGCAAAAGCCGGCAGCGCCGCGATGGCGATCCCAAAAGTCATCAAAGTGGCAAAGCCGAACTTCATCGCAATCTCCTGCTGAATCTCAAACCCTTGCGCGAACCTAGCGCCCCCTTGGGGCCATGCAAATGAAATCTCTGTCCAAGCTGCACGGATCGCAGGCCGAAAGTGAACATGGGGAAGCACCGGAGGGGGCTAAGCGGACCAATCCCACAGGGTGGCAAAGCCGCCAAGCAAGGCTGCGACGCCGGGTTCTT
>JAYTQA010000399.1:0-2834 GCA_043746955.1 bacterium
TTACAACGGCTCTCGGGCTGCGGGCGCTGCGGCGCGTGGCCATGTCTTGCCGGAACTCGCCCGCCGGGGCCTGACCGTGGCCGCAATCAGCGCGGTGGATATTGCGCTGTGGGACATTCGGGGAAAGGCGCTGGGTCAGCCGATCTGGGCGCTTCTGGGCGGGCGGTCGGCGGCGCGGCTGCCGGCCTATGCCTCGGGTGGCTGGGCGGATGCAGACGGGATCGGGGCGCAACTTCTGTCTTACATCGATGCGGGCGGGTTCCGGGCGGTGAAGATGCGCGTCGGGTCGATGGACGGAAGGCCGCATGTCTCGGCCGAGCGGGTGAAGGCCGCGCGCAAGGCCCTTGGCCCGGACGTGGATCTGATGGTCGACGCCCACGGCACCTATACCGTTGCCGAAGCCAAGCGCTTTGCCCATATGGTGGCCGACTGCGACCTTGCATGGTTCGAGGAGCCGGTGAACGGCGATGACCGCGCCGGATTGGCCGAGTTCCGGGCCACGACCTCGATCCCGGTGGCCTTGGGCGAATCCGAATGCACGCGGTTCGACTTTGCAGCACTGGTCGCGGGGCGGGCGGTCGATATCCTGCAACCCGACCCGGCCTTTTGCGGCGGCATCACCGAAGCCATGCGGATTGCGGCACTCGCTGCGGCCTTCAACCTGCGGCTGGCCCCGCATCTGTGGGCCGGGGCACCCTGCTTCTTTGCCGGCCTGCATGTTGTGGCCGCCGCCCCGGCAGGCTTCATCGTGGAGTTTTCACTGGGCGCAAATCCGATGATCCACCACCTTTCGCGGGCCCCCGTCCGGGTCGTGGACGGGCTGATCGCGGTGCCGGACGGCCCCGGTCTTGGCCTTGACATCGACACCGAGATGATCGCGCGCTACGCGAAGTCCTGACGCAGCCGGAGCCCCGCATGCAACAGGAAGCCATCCTTCCGACCATCGCCGCCTATCTGATCGAAACGGCGCGGATGAACCACGGCAAGGCCCCGTCGGAACGCGATCTGGCGGCGCATTTCGCGGTCAGCCGGGGCCAGTTGCGAGAGGCGCTGGCGATCCTTGAGGCTATGCAGGTCATTGAACGGCGGGCGAAATCCGGCATCTATGTCAACCGCGGGATCGGCGGGATCGAGGCGATGGCGTTCTTTGCCCGCTTCAGCCTGCCGCTTGAAAACCGCCAGATCTTCGAAGCGGTCGAGGTGCGCAAGATCCACGAGATCAAGGCCGCCGAACTTGCAGCCTCGCGCGCGACCGACGAAAACTTCGACCGTCTGCGCGACGTGCTGGCCCGGTCCGAGGCGCGGTTGCACGCAGGCGAAGGGCTGAACGAACTGGATCAGGAGTTTCATCTGGAGATTGTGCGCGCCACCCAGAACACGGTGTTTGTGAGCATCTGCACGTCGTTTTACGCCCTCAGCCAGAACCGGCTGAAGGTCTATTTCCGCAGTGCTGCGCGTAGCGCGCGGTCACATCAGGAACATCAGCAGATCTTCGACGCACTGCTGCGGCGCGATGCGGCGCTGTCTGCGGCGCTGATGGTGGCGCATCTGCGCGGTGCGATGAGCTATTGGTCCGAATTGCTGGACGCCCCGGCCCCCGAGGTGGCCCCCGAGGTGGCGGCGATCGAGGCGGCGGCGATCGAGGCGGCGGCGGTCGGGGGGACTGCGGTCGTGGGGACTGCGGTCGTGGGGACTGCGCAATGATCTTCTCAACCCACCCCCTGCAACCGGAGGTGACGCAGGCGCTGCGTGCGCTTGGCCCATTCCGCGTCGCCAGCGCGCCGGTGCCGCAGGCGATCGTCGCCGAAAGTGCCGGGGCCGCGATCATCGTGGTGCGCGCCCCGATCCCGCCCGAGATTATCGGGCGGGAGGCTGGTTTGCGGGCGCTGATCCGGAATGGCGCGGGGCTGGACATGATCCCGGTGGCCGTAGCGACCGCCGCCGGGGTGCTGGTGGCCAATGTGCCCGGTGCCAATGCGGTGACGGTGGCCGAGCATGTGATCTGGACGGCCGCAGCACTTTTGCGGCGTTATCCGCAGGTCAACCACGACCTGCGCGCGGGCGGCTGGGCCGCAGGGCGCGCCCATTCCGACCACGGGCGCGAGATGTCCGGCAAGGTGCTGGGCGTTCTTGGCATGGGCAGCATCGGCCAAGCCGTTGCCCGGATCGCCGTTCACGGCTTCGGGATGCCGGTGCTTTGCCACACCCGCAGCGGCACGGTGCCGGACGGCGGCCAGGCGGTCAGCTTTGCCGATCTGCTGGCGCAGTCGGATATCGTGGCACTTTGTGCGCCCCTGACCGACCAGACGCGCGGGATGGTCAATGCTGCAGCCTTGGCCCGGATGAAGCCGGGGGCCATTCTGGTGAATGTGGCGCGCGGCGCGCTGGTCGAGGAAGCCGCACTGATCGCGGCGCTCGTCTCGGGCCACTTAGGCGGGGCGGCCATCGATGTCTTTGACACCCAGCCCCTGCCGCCCGGCCACCCGTTCCTTGGCCTGCCTAATCTGATCCTGACCCCGCATATGGCCGGGATCACCGAGGAAAGCATGTGGCGGATGGGTCAGGGCGTGGTGGCCGAAGTGCGGCGCGTGGTCGCCCGCGACCTGCCGCGCAATCTGGTCAATCCCGAGGCGGTGGAGCGATATCGGCGGCGTTTTCCGGGCTGACGCTTGCTTGGGTCGAAAACGCGGGCGCTTGCCAGGTTGGCTTGCAGCGCAGCTGTCTGGGGCTAAAGCGCACTCCGATGAGTGTGACGCGGTTTTCGAAAAAAATGCGTGGAACAACAAAGCCGTAAAGCGGTTGTTTGAGTCTTACCAAACGCAAACCGGTTTAGC
>JAYTQA010000400.1:0-2831 GCA_043746955.1 bacterium
GGGAAAATCGGCGATATCTTCTCGATGCGCGGAATTGGCAAGCTGTGGAAAGGCCAAAACGACGCTGATCTTTTCGATCATTTGGACCGGTTGGTGGCCATAGCGGAGCCAGGTTCCTTGACATTCGCCAACTTTGTCGAGTTTGATAGCCTATACGGCCACCCCCGCGATGTTGCAGGCTATGCCTGCGCGCTCGAGTGGTTCGATACCAGGGTTGGCGGGCTGCTGGCGCGCCTTAAACCCGGCGATCTGGCGCTGTTCACCGCCGACCATGGCAACGACCCGACCTGGCGCGGCACCGACCACACCCGGGAAAGGGTGCCGATCCTCTGCGCCGGGCTGGGCAATCGCGCGCTTGGGCTGCGCGCCTTCAGTGATGTTGGCGCGACGATTGCAGCCCATTTGGGTGTCACGTCGCAGGGGCCGGGAGTGTCGTTTCTGTGACGCCGAAACTGGAACTTCACCTGCACCTTGAAGGCGCTGCGCCGCCGAAGTTCATTGCGGGCTTGGCCAAGGAAAAGCACATCGACATCGGCGGGATTTTCAAAGACGACGGCAGCTACTGCTTCACCGACTTTGCCGATTTCATCAAGGTCTACGAGGCCGCCTGCACCACGCTGACCACGCCGGAAGATTACCAGCGCCTGACCCGCGCCGTGCTGGAAGAACAGGCGGCAAATGGGGTGATTTACACGGAAATCTTCCTGTCGCCGGATTTTTGCGGCAACCGCGACCGGGGGGCCTGGCGCGAATATCTGACGGCGATCAATGAAACCGCCGCGACGCTGCAGCGCGAGTCAGGCATTACCATGAAAGCCATCGCCACCTGCATCCGCCACTTTGGCCCCGACAAAGCGCGCCAGACGGCACGGTGCGCGGCAGAAACTGCGGGCGATTTTCTGATAGGCTTTGGCATCGCCGGGGCCGAAACTGTGGGCAAACTCAAGGACTTCCGCTGGTCTTTTGATGCAACACGCGAGGCGGGGCTGAAACCTACCGTGCACGCCGGCGAATGGTGCGGGCCGTCGGAGGTGCGCGACGCGATCCGTGACCTTGGCGCCCTCAGGATCGGCCATGGGGTCCGTGCGATCGAGGACTTGGCGCTGGTCGATGAACTTGCCGAACGCGGCACCGTGCTGGAATGCTGTCCGGGGTCGAACGTAGCACTTGGCATCTACCCGAGTTTGCGCCAACACCCGATTGGCGAGCTTTACCGGCGCGGCGTCAAGGTTACGGTGTCGACCGATGATCCGCCGTTTTTCCACACCTCGATGGAGTTGGAATACCAAAACCTGCACGAGGCGTTTGAGTGGGATGACGGCGTCTTTGCCACCTTAAACCGCACCGCGCTTGACGCGGCCTTTTGCGACACCGCTACGAAAGCCAGAATTGCCAAGCTGCTGGAGGCCTGAATGTTTGAACACCTGACCGTCGTAAGGCACCCTTTGGTGCAGCATAAACTGACCCTGATGCGGGAGAAAGACACCTCCACCGCGTCGTTCCGGCAGCTTTTGCGCGAAATCAGCCTGCTTTTGGCCTATGAGGTCACCCGCGCATTGCCGATGACCACCAAACGGATTGAGACGCCGCTCTGCCCGATGGACGCCCCGGCGATTGACGGCAAAAAGCTGGCGCTGATCTCGATCCTGCGGGCGGGCAACGGCCTGCTCGACGGGATATTGGAGCTGATCCCGGCGGCGCGGGTCGGTTTTATCGGCCTCTACCGCGACCCGGTCACGCTGCAACCGGTGCAATATTACTGCAAATTGCCCGATCATCTGGACGAACGGATCAGCATTGTGGTCGACCCGATGCTCGCCACCGGCAATTCCAGCGCCGCCGCAGTGACGCTTTTGAAACAAGCGGGGGCCAAAGAGATCCGCTTTCTGTGCCTTTTGGCCGCACCCGAAGGCATCAAACACATGGCCGAGGTGCATCCCGACGTGCAAATTGTCACAGCGGCAGTAGATAGCCACCTGGATGAACATGGATATATTGTGCCCGGTCTAGGAGATGCGGGTGACCGCATGTTCGGCACCAAATAGGGGATTGGCCCTTTACTTGGAAACAATCTTGATTCATCACTCTTCCTAAGGATGGGGGAGGCGACGTCATGGCTGTCAAGCTGTTGAGCGTGGCGATCGTGGCAGCCACTGTTGCGAGCACGGCCAGCCTTGCGCAAATCGGCGGGCCGTCCAACCTGCCGCCCACCAGCTTCAAAGGCCAGCAGTTTGTCGATAGCCGAGGCTGTTTGTACCTGCGGGCGGGCTTTGGCGGTGCGGTGAACTGGGTGGCGCGGCTGGATCGCAATCACAAGCCGATCTGCGGAATGCCACCTACCGGCGGCATGGCGGCGCAAGCGGCGGTTGCGGCGGATATGGCACCGGATGCGACGGCTGCGGCCCAAGCCCCGCAGACCGCGACCGTGGCAGAAGTGCCAACTGCGCCCAGCAAAGGCTTCAACCTTGCTGGATTGTTTGGGATCGGGCCCAATGCGGCGGCGCCCAGCCCTGCCCCTGCGGCGACAGGGGTGGCCAACACCGCAGCTGTGGCGACCCCAACCGCCCCGGCCACTCAAGCGGCTGGCGTCACGACCATGATGGCGGACGTGCAGTGCTATCCTGACGCGCCCAAGCTGGAGCGGGTCAAGATTGCGGGCGGCACGGCGCTGGTCTGCACCTCTGGCACCGGGTCGACCAGCGGCTGGCGTCCGCCGAACTTTGGCGGCACCGGGCAGGCGCAGGTGGCAGGCGTGGCGATGGCGAGCCCGGCAACGCTGGTGCCGCCGGTCGCAGTGCTGGCACCGGTTTTGCAGATGTCGATGGCTGCGG
>JAYTQA010000401.1:0-2829 GCA_043746955.1 bacterium
CAAAAACGCTGGAAGATCGCCGAAGCTGCCGTATCAATGAGCGCGATGGGACGGCTAACGATAGCCTCGGCATGATCATACTCAGCAAACAACCGGCAAAGGCTGCGTGATGTATATTGGACTCGACCTTGGAACATCCGGCCTGAAAGGCATCCTGATCAACGACGATCAGACCGTGCTGGCCGAAGCGGTAGCGCCCCTGACCGTGCAGCGCCCGCAGGACGGCTGGAGCGAGCAATCCCCCGACGCGTGGATCACCGCCGCCGAGGCTGTGCTGGACAAGCTGCAGGCTTACGGGCTGTCGGCGGTGCGCGGAATTGGCCTGTCAGGCCATATGCATGGCGCCACGCTGCTGGACGCCCGCGATCGGGTCTTGCGCCCCTGCATCCTGTGGAACGACACCCGCAGCCATGACGAAGCCGCAGAGCTGGACGGCGACCCGATTTTCCGGCGCGTCACCGGCAATATCGTGTTTCCGGGCTTCACCGCACCCAAGCTGGTCTGGGTCCGGGCCCATGAGCCCGCGATCTGGGACAAGGTCGCCAAGGTCTTGCTGCCCAAGGATTATCTGCGCCTGTTTCTGACCGGCGAGCATGTCAGTGAAATGTCCGACGCGGCTGGCACGGCTTGGCTCGACACCGGCAGGCGCGATTGGTCGGACGATCTGCTGGAGGCCACCGCCCTGACCCGCGCGCAGATGCCGCGTCTGGTCGAGGGGTCGGCGGTGTCGGGCACCTTGCGTGGCGCGCTTGCCAGCCGCTGGGGCCTGGCCAAAACCGTCGTCGTGGCGGGCGGCGGTGGCGACAATGCCGCCTCCGGCGTGGGGGTAGGCGTGGTCAAGGCGGGGCAGGCGTTTGTCAGCCTCGGCACCTCGGGCGTCCTCTTTGCCGCCAACGATGGTTACCAGCCTGACCCGGAAACCGCCGTCCACACCTTCTGTCATGCCCTGCCCAACACCTGGCACCAGATGGGTGTGATCCTGGCCGCGACCGATGCGCTGAACTGGTATGCGACCCTTGTCGGCCAAACCGCCGCCACCCTGACCGGCGAGGTCGGCCCCCTGCAAGCCCCCGGCAAGGCTTTGTTCCTGCCCTATCTGGGCGGCGAGCGGACCCCCCTGAACGACAGCGCCATCCGTGGCGCGTTTCTGGGCCTTGAACACCAGACCGACCGGATCGCAGGCACCCGCGCCGTGCTGGAAGGCGTCACCTTCGCCTTCCGCGACAGCCGCGATGCCTTGGCCGCCACCGGCACCAAGCTGGAAAGCCTGCTGGCGGTCGGTGGTGGCGCGCGGTCCGACTACTGGCTGAAAGCGATTGCCACCGCGCTCGACTGCCCGGTTCTGGTCCCCGCCGCCGGCGATTTCGGCGGTGCCCTTGGCGCTGCCCGCCTTGGACTTATGGCCGCCACCGGCGCTGGTGCTGAAATCGCCACCATGCCGCCGATCGCCCGCACTGTGGAGCCTGACACCCGCCTCATCGCCGCTTTTGATGCCGGTCATGCCCGCTACCGCGCGGCACAGGCGGCAATCCAGAAACTCTCGCATCGCTAATTCCCGGAGCGCCAAGATGACCGATTTCTTCAAAGACATCCCCGCCGTCACCTACGAAGGCCCAAATTCCACCAATGAATTCGCCTTCCGCCACTACAACCCCGACGAGGTTGTGATGGGCAAGCGGATGGAGGATCACCTGCGCTTCGCCGTGGCCTACTGGCACTCCTTTGCGTACCAGGGCCACGACCCGTTCGGCGGCCAAACCCTGCTGCGCCCGTGGTTTGGCGAGACGATGGCACTGGCCAAGCAGAAAGCCGACGTGGCGTTCGAGATGTTCGATATCCTCGGCGCGCCGTTTTACTGCTTCCACGACGCCGATGTCCGGCCCGAAGGTGCCACCTTCGCGGATAGCACGAGGAACCTCGCGGAAATCACTGATTACCTTGGGCAAAAGCAAGCGACCCACAAGACCAAACTCTTGTGGGGCACCGCCAACATGTTCTCCAACCGGCGCTGGATGAGCGGGGCTGCGACCAACCCGGACCCCGATGTCTATGCCTATGCCGCAGCCACGGTGAAGGCGAATATGGACGCGACGCACAAGCTGGGCGGTGCCAACTACGTCCTGTGGGGCGGGCGCGAGGGCTATGAGACGCTGCTCAACACCGACCTCAAAGCCGAGCGTGATCACGCGGGCCGCTTCCTGCAGCAGGTGGTCGAGTACAAACACAAGATCGGTTTCAAGGGCAACATCCTGATCGAACCGAAGCCGCAGGAACCCTCCAAGCACCAGTACGACTACGACGTGGCGACGGTTTACGGCTTTCTCGTGCAGTTCGGGCTGGACAAGGAAGTCAAGGTCAACATCGAACAGGGCCACGCGATTTTGGCTGGGCACTCGTTTGAACATGAGCTGGCGATGGCGGTGTCCTTGGGCATTCTGGGGTCGATCGACATGAACCGGAACGACTATCAATCCGGCTGGGACACTGACCAGTTCCCCAACAATACCCCCGAAATGGCGCTGGCCTATTACGAGGTGCTTCGGGGTGGCGGGCTGCAGAGCGGCGGCACCAACTTTGACGCGAAGATCCGCCGTCAAAGCCTTGATCCGGCAGATCTAATCCTTGGTCACGTCGGCGGCATGGACACCTGCGCGCGGGCCTTGAAAGCCGCCGCCGCCCTGCTGGCGGATGGCGGGTTGGAGACGGCGCGGGCCAGTCGTTATGCCGGGTGGGCCACACCCAAGGCGCAGGCGATGCTCCAAGGCGGGCTCGCGGAGGCTGCGGCGCGGGTTGGCGCGGAAGGGCTGGAGCCGGAGCCGAAGTCGGGCC
>JAYTQA010000402.1:0-7526 GCA_043746955.1 bacterium
AAGAAAAATCCATGTCCGGCAAAGTGCGTGTGGGCGTCATAGGCCTTGGCAGCGTTTCTGAAAAGTACGTGCCCCATATCCGCAATTTCAATTTGGAGGGCGGTCGCTGCGAAATCGTGATCGCCGCGGACCTCCGGCCCGGCCATGCCGAACGCGCCAGAAGCTGGGGCATTCCCCGATTCACCACCGACTACCGCGATGTGCTGGACGATCCTGACGTTGATGTTGTGCTGATCCTGACCGGCATGCAAACCCACGGCAAACTAACGCGTGAGGCGCTGCTGTCGGGCAAGCACGTGCTGGTCGAAAAGCCGCTGTCGATGGACTTGGCAGAAGCGGCAGAACTGGTGGCTTTGGCCAAAACCAGCAAGGGCCATCTGGTCTGCGCGCCGCATGTCACCTTGTCGCAAACCTATCAGGCGATGTGGCGGCACATTCATTCTGGCGATATTGGCCGGCCTTTGACGGCGCGCGGGTTGTATGGCTGGTCTGGCCCCGATTGGGATCCGTTCTTCTATGAACCCGGTGGTGGCCCGATGTATGATTTGGGCGTTTACAACGTCACCACGCTGACCGGGCTTCTGGGGCCCGCCAAGCGGGTGATGGCGATGACCGGCATCGCCATACCTGAACGCCGGGTGAACAACCAGACGATCACCGTGCAGACCGATGACAATTTCCAGTTGCTCTTGGATTTCGGCAACCAGTGCTTTGCGGTCATCACCACCGGCTTCACGATGCAACGCTATGATGTGTCGGGGATCGAGGTGTATGGCACCGAGGGCACGATCAACATGCATGGCGAGGATTGGGACCCGCGCGGTTACAAGCTGTGGCGCAACAAGGATGGCTTCTGGCAGGACCACGAAAACCGCAATAAATGGCGCTGGACCGATGGCATCCGCGATCTGATACAGGCCGTGCACGAAGACCGCAAACCGGTGAACGCGCCCGAGCACGCCTATCATGTGCTGGAAATTATGGTCAAATCCATGGAGAGCGGACGGTTGGGCCAGGCGCTGCCGATCGTATCCAGCTTTACGCCGCCGCGCTTTGATGGGGTGAGCGAACGTGCCGCCCCGCATCTTGAACACGCGCCGTAGTGACCCAGAATGGCCTATAAATCCTCGCCCCGTCCGGTGTTTTCTGGCCCTACACCGATCCCATATGACAAAGTCACACGTCACATCTGGGGTGATGTCGCGTCTGGGCTGGTGGACGATTGGATCTACGTGTCGTCCGACAAGATTCACCAGTTGGTTTTTGGGTTGCCGCCCGGCGACGGCTTTCGTCATTCCGAAAGTTTCCGTACTGTCTTTGCGGCGGACGAGGTTCTGCATGTCCTGATCGGTACCATGGTCATCGCCAATCCCGAGTCCGGCGAGTTGCATCTGGTCAAAACCGGCGAATCGGTGTTTTTCCAGAAAGACACATGGCACCATGCCTTTGCCTGGGGAGCCGACGAGTTGCGGGTGCTGGAATTCTTTGCCCCGCCGCCCTCAACCGGCAGTTCCGGCAAATATGCGGCGACCCGGCCCTATGTGGCGCAAAGCCGCTATGAACGCGGCGAATTGATCGGGCGCTGGCCTGCTGCGATGGCAGAGGCCGAGGCGGCAGGCAAGCTGCACATCCTGCGCGAGGCAGACCGGCTGTGGTCACTTGACCCCAGCGATCCACGCGTGCTGACCGGGATCATTGCTTCGACGGATCAGTTGACGGCGGGGTCGGTCCGGCTGTCACCGGGGGGGCGCAGTGAGGTGCTTAGCCACGGCGGATCGCTCGGGCTTTATGTGCTGTCAGGCCGTGTCAATATTCTGATCGACGACTCGGAGGCTTCGCCGATATGGTACGAGCTGCATCCCAAAGACGGCTCCTACATCCCCGAAGGCACCTGCTACCGCGCGTTCAATATGGGCGGAGACCCAGCGGAATACCTGTTCGGCGTAGCCCCGCTTTACAAGGCACCCGGCTGATGCAACGCGTGGCCGCCTTTGGCCCCAATGCCCCACCCGGCTTTGCCCAGGGTCGCCATGCCATTGGCATCGATGTGGGCGGCACCAAGATTGCCGGCGCCATTGTCAACCTGTCAAACGGAGCGATCACGGCCCGCATTAAAGTACCCACCCAAGCCCACCTGGGGGGCACTGCCGTTTTGGACAATCTGGCCAAAATGGCGCGCGGGCTGTTTGAGGCTGCCGCTGCCCTGCACATCCAACCCGTCACTTTAGGGGTCGGCGTCGCCGAACTGGTGGACCCGCAAGGTCAGGTTTTCAGCGACTACCGAATCAAATGGCAAGGCACCGACGTGCAAACCGCCCTCAGCACACGGCTGTCCGACCTGGGACCACTGGCCATCACCTTCGCCTTGGATGTCCGGGCTGCCGCCATGGCCGAAGCGCGTTTTGGCACCGGGCTGGGCGTGCTGGATTTCTACTATGTCTTCATCGGCACCGGCATCAGCGGCGTACTGGTCCAGAACGGCGTGCCCTATGCCGGGTCGCGCGGCGCGGCGCTGGTGATTGCCAACGGGCGTTCCTTGACCCATTGCGCGCAGTGCGGCCATGTCGCGGCGCAGGTGGTGGAGGATATAGCCTCCGGTCCCGCCATCGCTGCCGCCTTTGCGCCGAGGTGCCGGGCAGAGGATGTTCTGCTGGCCGCCGCCGCCGGAAACCCAACGGCCATTGCCATCATCGACCACGCCACTGCCGAACTGGGCCGCAGCCTCGCGTTGATTGTCGACGCCTTGGACCCCGCCTGTCTGATCATCGGTGGCGGGTTGGGCTCTGCCAGCGGGCGCTATTTCGACAGCCTGACCCGAGCCACGCGCGCCGGGTTATGGCAGGCTGGCGACCCCACCACCTGCCGATTTTGCAAGCCGCCCTCGGCCCCGATGCCGGTCTGATCGGCGCAGCCCTGGCTGCCAGCCTGACATGAGAACCGGTCGACCGGCCCCTGACAAAGTCCACCTGAACCAACATGGGAGAACACGCATGGGCAATCTGACATATGCTACCCCCAAGGCTCTCAGCCGACGCCGCTTTCTGCAAAGCTCATCCGCAGCCGCTGGCGTGCTCATGGCCTTGCCGGGCAGCGCACCCGCCCAAACCGCAGGCGAATTGTTGCTGTGGCTGCCGGGTGGGTCGGACCTGTTTTGCAAAATCCACACCGGATTGCTGGAGGGGTTTGTCAAAACCTACGCCATGACCAGAGCAAAGACGGTCTGCGGTCTTGGCCAGAACACCGAATTCAGCCAAGCGTTGATCGGTTCAATCACTGCAGGCGACCCGCCCGACATCTCGATGCTGTGGGACAGCCCGGTATCGCTCGGCGCGCAAGGTGCTTTCATGGCGCTGGACGCTATGATGGCCAAGTCGAAAATCAGCATCGACACCTGGCCGGCTGGTCTTCTCGCGTCGTGTCAGTTCAAGGGCCAAACTTACGGCCTGCCGGTCACTGCTGGCGTCTATACCATGTGGTATAACGCCGAGATGCTGGAGGCCAAGGGCATCAAAGCCGATCGCGCGTCGTTCCCCAAGACCTGGGCCGACATGCGGGCGATGTCGAAAGAATTCACCGTCTGGGATGGCGACACTCTGAAAGTCGCGGGCTTCATGCCGCCCCGCGTGCCGGAGGCGATGGCGATCTGGTCGGCGCTGAATGGCGGCAAGCTTTATGACGCGGCTAACCTGAAATACACCATCGATAGCGCGTAGAATGTCGAGATGTTCAATTTCTTCCTTGATTGGCTGAACGAGGAATACAAGGGCGACATCAACCTTGTTGACCGCTCCGGCAACTTTACCGATGGCTATCCGAATGCTACCACCGCCAAAGGCCCGGCGTTTCGCGAAGGCCGTCTGGCCGGCGTGCAATCGGGCAGTTGGCTGATGGGCGACATTTACGGCGACCCGGTGCCGAACTTTACCCGCTGGGATCTGGCGGCGCATCCGGTCGGGCCGTCAGGCAAGGCCAGTGTTTCCGGCGTCTGGCCGAACTGGTTCGTGATCCCGGTCGGGTCCAAGAATCCGCAGGCGGCGTTTGAATATCTGACCTATTTGTCCATCGAAGGCGTCGTGCAATGGTATGAGCAAATTCCCGATGTGCCGACCAACACACTGGTCAAGGCGCAGGCGCCGCAGGGCCTGGTCGCTCATCGCGGTGCCGATTTTGCCAATGATGTCACGGCGTTCCTGACCGAACAGGCCGGGGTGGTGACCCCGATGTGGGACAGCCCGGTGCAAAGTTTTGGCAATGATCAGATGGCTAGGGTGATCGAGAAAATCTACACCAAGGCGGCACCGGTCAAGGATGCCTTGGCTGCGGCGCAGAAGGCCGCACAGGCAGAACTGGAACGGGTGCTGGCCGGGTGATGGCAGCCGGGCCTACCCCCGCCGCCGGGACGCCCCCGCCCCGGCGACGTTATCGTGCTGGCCGAGCCGAGGCGCGGGCGGGCCTGCTGTTCGCCTTGCCTTGGATGTTGGCACTTGTCGTCTTTACTTTTGTTCCTTTGGTCCTGACCTTCGGCATCGCCCAGACCAAATTTCAGATCATCGGTCCCCCGAAATGGATCGGCCTGGCCAATTACCGCGCGATGCGGGCCGACCCCGCGGTCTGGACCTCTGCCCGCATCTCGCTGACCTATGCGCTGCTTTCGGTGCCGATCAAGCTGGCGTTGGCCTTGGGGTTGGCTTTGCTGCTGAACCGCGCCACCGCCCTGTCGGGCTTTTACCGCACGGTGTTCTACTTGCCGTTCCTGATGCCCGCCGTTTCAGGCTCCATCGTGTTTATGCTGTTGTTGACCCCCGGAGCAGGCCCGGTGAACATCGTGTTAGAAGGGTTCGGCCTGCGTCCGCCAGATTGGTTGAAAGACCCCAATGCCGCGCTGTGGACCCTTATTTTGATCAGCCTGTGGCCCCTGGGGGTTGAGACATTGGTGTTTCTGGGTGGCTTGCAGAACATTCCCAAAGACGTGTCAGAGGCCGCCGATCTGGACAGCCTGCGCGGCTGGCACAAGCTTTGGTGGATCACCCTGCCGTTGATCACCCCGATGATCCTGTTCAATCTGGTGATCGGGATAATCTCGTCGTTTCAGGTGTTTACCCAAGCGCTTGTGATCGGAGGCACTACCGGTGGCCCTGCCGAGGCAACGCTGATGTATATGGTCGTCCTCTACCGCGCCGCGTTTCGCTATTTCAACATGGGCTATGCAGCGGCCTTGGCGACCGTGCTGTTTGTCGCCGTGTTGCTGCTAACTCTTCTGGTGTTCCGCACCGCGCGAAGCTGGGTCTATTACGAAGGCGATGGCCGATGACCGCGCCAATCGCCCGCCGCCGTACCGCCCCGCGCCATCTTATCTCTGCCGCGATTTACCATGGCCTGATGCTGCTGATCGCGGCGATTTTCCTGCTGCCGTTTTACTGGATGGTCGTCTCCGCCTTCAAGAACAATGCCGAGATATTCTCTAACCCCGTCACATGGTTTCCCAACCCGATCCGCTGGCGCAACGTCCCCGGCCTGTTCCACCACGCTGATTTCCCGTTCCTGCGCCAGTTCTGGAATTCGGTTTTTTACTCTGGCTCGGTCGCCATCGGCACCTGCTGCTCTTGCGCACTCGCGGCCTATTCCTTTGGCTGCCTGCGCTGGCGGGGGCGCAACTTTATCTTTGGCTGCACGATCTGTGCGCTGCTGATCCCGCCGGTTGTCACCTTCCTGCCGGTCTATCTGGGCTGGACAAAGATTGGGCTGAATGGCACCTACTGGCCGCTGATTGCCCCCTACTTTCTGGGTGACGCCTTTTTCATCTTTCTGCTGCGCCAGTTCTTCCTGGGGGTTCCGCGTGAATTGATCGACGCGGCCCGGCTGGATGGCGCCTCCGAATTCCGCATCTGGTGGCAGATCGTGCTGCCACAGGTCCGGACAGCTTTGGTGATCGTCGCCCTGTTTGCCATCGTTTACACGTGGCAAGAGTTTTTCAGCCCGCTGATCTATTTGAAAAACCGTGAGGATTTTCCTCTGTCGGTCGGCCTGTTCACCTTTCGCTCGCAACGCGCCGTCGAATGGTCGATCTCGATGATGGGGGCCAGCTTCACCGCCTTGCCGATGGTCGTGATGTTCCTGTTCACCCAGCGCTTCTTTCGGCAGGGTCTGGCCACAACGGGTTTGAAATGAGGATCACGTGCCCATGAGTTCGGTCGTGCTGTCAGGCCTGCGCAAGCTGTTCGGTTCGGTCGAGGTGATCAAGGGCATCGACCTGACCGTGGCTGACCGTGAGCTGGTGGTGTTCGTCGGGCCGTCGGGCTGCGGCAAATCCACCATTTTGCGCATGATCGCCGGGCTCGAAGATGTCGATTATGGCCGCATCGACATCGGCGGCCAGGATGTCACCGAACGTGCGCCTGCCGCTCGAGGTGTGGCGATGGTGTTCCAGAATTACGCGCTTTACCCGCATATGTCGGCCTATGACAACCTCGCCTACGGTCTGCGCCGCGCTGGCATCGCCCGGGCCGAGGTGGACGCCCGGGTCCGCCAGGCCGCAGCGCTATGGCAGATCACCGACCTGCTGCCGCGCCGCCCCAAGTCGATGTCCGGCGGTCAGCGCCAGCGCGTAGCGATCGGCCGCGCCATCGTGCGCCAACCGCAAGTGTTTCTCTTCGACGAACCTTTATCGAACCTTGATGCTGCCCTGCGGGTCGAAATGCGCAGTCAGATCGCCCGCCTGCACCACGAATTGCAAGCCACCATGATCTTCGTGACCCACGATCAGGTGGAGGCCATGACGCTCGCCGACCGGATCGTGGTGCTGAACGCCGGTCGGATTGAACAGACGGGCACCCCGCGTGAGGTGTATCACTACCCCGCCAATCTGTTCGTCGCAGGTTTCATCGGCAGCCCCGCGATCAACCTTTTTCCCGCGCAGGTTTTGGCGCAGTCGCCCGACGGTCTGTCTGTTCGGCTGAAGCGGGGGCAGATCGTGAACTGTCGCGGCCCATCCCAATGGCTCGCACCCGAAAGTCCGGTCACCTTGGGTCTGCGCCCAGAACGGCTGCATGTGGTGAAAGCTGGCTCAAAAACAGCCACACTCCAGGGCCAAGTGACGCTGGCGGAACATCTTGGCGGCGAGACTGTGTTGCACCTAGCCGGCGCTGACGGCCCGATCACCTTGAAATGCAATGGCGATGTTGACCTTGCCATCGGTGAGGTTACCGATGTTGGGTTCGATATGACCGGCGCCAACCTGTTTGACGTGGAAGGACTTCTGATCCGGTAACCCGCAAAGGTTGCACATGCGCCCCGATCCAGTTTAAGGCGCGGGATCATATGCCTCCTGTTGCTCCTCAATTCTGTGCGATCATCAACGCCAAGGCCGCCCGAAGCGGAAGGTGCCGCGTGATAGCCGGTTGGGGCTGGTCGATAGGCTCGGTTTGGTGGCCTAGCAGGCTGCTGAAAAACTGGGCCCTCGACGCGGTTTGAGGAACATGATTCACTCTTTCTGTGGCGTTTGCGAGGGTGATCATGCGGGGAACGGA
>JAYTQA010000403.1:0-2825 GCA_043746955.1 bacterium
GCGCCAAACTGGTGCCAACGCAGGCGATCAATCAGATGGTCGAAGACGGCGCAGGTTTTGCTGGTTTCGCCACCTGGCTTGACCTGACGCCGGCTCACCCCGACCTGATGGCCGTGCCCGACCCCTCCAGCGCCATTCAGCTGCCGTGGAAAAAGGATGTGGCTTGGGTCGCCGCGCGCGCGACGATGGAGGGCAAGATGGTCGATCAAGCCCCGCGCAACGTCCTTGAACGGCTGGTGGCCGAGGCCGCCAAGGATGGCTTGCGCGTCAAAACCGGGGTAGAGCCGGAGTTCTTCCTGTTGAACCCCGAGGGCACTCAGATCTCCGACCCCTACGATACGGCGGAAAAGCCCTGCTATGACCAGCAAGCCGTGATGCGCCGCTATGACGTCATCGCCGAGGCCTGCGACTACATGCTGGAGCTTGGCTGGGAGGCCTACCAGAACGACCACGAAGACGCCGTCGGCCAGTTCGAGATGAACTGGAAATATGACGACGCGTTGCAAACCGCTGACAAGCATAGCTTTTTCAAGTTCATGATGAAGTCGGTGGCCGAAAAGCACGGCTTCCGCGCCACCTTCATGCCGAAGCCCTTCAAGGGCCTGACCGGTTCGGGTTGCCATGCGCATATCTCGGTCTGGACGCCGGATGGCAAGTCGAACGCCTTCTCTGACCCCACCAAGGAACTGAGCCTCTCCGACCAGGGCCGCGCTTTCCTCGGTGGCATCATGAAGCACGCCTCGGCGCTGGCCGCGATCTGCAACCCCACCGTGAACAGCTACAAACGCATCAACGCGCCGCGCACCAGTTCAGGCGCCACCTGGGCCCCCAACACGGTGACCTGGACCGGCAACAACCGCACCCACATGGTGCGCGTCCCCGGTCCCGGCAGATTCGAGCTGCGCCTGCCCGATGGCGCGGCCAACCCCTACCTGTTGCAAGCCGTGATCATCGCCGCCGGCCTTGACGGCGTGCGCACCAACGCCGACCCCGGCAAGCGCCATGACATCGACATGTATCAGCAGGGCCACCTGGTGAAAGGCGCGCCCAAATTGCCACTGAACCTGCTGGACGCCCTGCGCGCCTATGACAAGGACACCACCCTCAAGGCGATGATGGGCGAGGAATTTTCCACCGCCTTCGTCAAGCTGAAAACCCGCGAATGGAACAGCTACGCCTCGCACTTCTCAACCTGGGAACACGAAAACACCTTGGATATCTGATGCTTGCTGGTCGATCCCAACGCGTCACACGAACTTTTGGTGGGCCGCCGGCCCCCCATATTCATTTGTTCATAGATATCCCACGCAAGGTCCGGAGGGTGTGAAACCCTCCGGCGCCCGCCAAGAGCGCCTACATCACGGCGCCCATCGCCCATGGCACGAACTCCGCGCCGCCAAAGCCAAGCTCCTCGCTTTTGGTCTGCTGACCCGACGCGACGCGCAGGAACAACTCGAAGATCTCGCGCCCCTTGGCTTCCAGGCTCACCCCGTCGGTGATGATGTCGCCGCAGTTCACGTCCATGTCCTCGGCCATCCGATCGTACATTTCCTGATTGGTCGCAAGCTTGATGCAGGGCGTGGGTTTGTAGCCTGAAACCGATCCGCGCCCGGTGGTAAAGGCGATCAGGTTGGCACCCGAGGCAATCTGGCCGGTCACCGAACAGGGGTCATAGCCGGGGCTGTCCATGTAGACAAAGCCACGCTCTGTCACCGGTTCGGCGAACTTGTAGACCTGCGTCAAGGGCGCCGTGCCGCCTTTGGCCACAGCACCAAGCGACTTTTCTAGGATCGTGGTCAAGCCGCCTTTCTTGTTGCCGGGCGAGGGGTTGTTGTCCATCTCTCCACCAAGACGTGAGGTATAATCCTCCCACCACTTGATGCGCTCGACGATCTTTTCGCCCACCTCGCGCGATACGGCGCGGCGGGTCAGCAGGTGCTCGGCCCCGTAAATCTCTGGCGTTTCCGACAGGATCGTGGTGCCGCCGTGCGCCACCAGCAGGTCGGACGCCGCCCCAAGGGCCGGGTTGGCGGTGATGCCGGAATAGCCATCCGATCCGCCGCATTGCATGCCGATCATCAGATGCTCCAGCCCAGCGGGCTCGCGCTTGTGCTCGTTGGCCATCACGGCCATTTCCTTGAGGACGGCAATCCCCCGGTCCACCGTTTTGCGCGTGCCGCCGGTCTGCTGGATCGTCATATAGCGGAAGTTGCCGTCCTGCCGCATCCGGCCGGTGCCGATCAGGTCCGGGATTTGCATCACCTCGCACCCCAGGCCAATCAGCAGGATGCCGCCAAAGTTGGGGTTGCGCGCATAGCCTTGCAGGGTGCGGAACAGGGTGTTGTAGCCCTCGTCATGGCCCGACATGCCGCAGCCTGTGCCATGCACGATCGGCACCACGCCGTCGATGTTGGGGAAATCCTTCAGCCAGCCGTCGCGCTCCACCGCTTCGGCGATGAACTTGGCGACCGAGCCTGCACAATTCACCGAGGTCAAAATACCCAGATAATTCCGCGTGCCGTATTTGCCATCCGCCCTGGGATAGCCCATGAAGGTGCGCTTTTCGGTCACCACCGGCTGCGGGTTGCTTTCCGAGGCATAGGCGTAGTCGGTCGAATGCGCCCCCATGCCAAGGTTGTGGGTATGGATATGCGCACCCGCCGCAATCGGTTTGGTGGCATTGCCGATGATCTGGCCGTAGCGGATCACCTGCGCGCCTTCCGCAATGGCCTGGGTTGCGATCTTGTGGCCGCGCGGCACGGCCTGGGGCAACGGTTCGGACAGTTCGGCCAGAACGGTTCCGGCGCTCAGGTCCTTCAGGGCGA
>JAYTQA010000404.1:0-2823 GCA_043746955.1 bacterium
CTGGTTTATGTGCAATCCCTGCTCAACTACGACGTGGGTGGCGGGTCGGCGGGCGGTATCGTCGCGGTGATCCTCGCCAACATTGTCGCGTTCTTCGTGATGCGGATGATCGGCAAGAATCTGGACGCCTGAGGGGACCACAGACATGGCACGCAAAGTCACCACCACCCGCAAAGCTGTCACCACCATCGCTGCCTGGGGGATTGGGCTGCTGATCTTCTTCCCGATCCTGTGGACCGTGCTGATGAGCTTTCATGCTGAGGGCGACGCGATCAAGAAGCCGCTGGACATGCTTCTGTCACCGTGGAGTTTTGACAGTTATGCCGAGGTCCAGACAAGGTCGAACTATTCGTTGCACTTCCTGAACTCGGTGGTGATTTCGGTCGGCTCGACCATTTTGGCGTTGATCATCGCGGTGCCTGCGGCCTGGGCCATGGCCTTCGTGCCGGGGCCAAAGACCAAAGACCTGCTGATGTGGATGCTGTCGACCAAGATGATGCCAGCGGTCGGCGTGCTGATCCCGATGTATCTGGGCTTCAAGAACCTTGGGCTTCTGGACACGCGGACCGGGTTGGTCGCGGTGATGACGCTGATCAACCTGCCGATCGTGGTCTGGATGCTTTACACCTATTTCAAGGAAATCCCCGGCGAAATCCTGGAGGCGGCGCGGATGGACGGCGCCAGTCTGCGGTCAGAAATCCTGTACGTGCTGACCCCGATGGCGGTGCCCGGGATCGCCTCGACCATGCTGCTGAACGTCATCCTTGCGTGGAACGAGGCGTTCTGGACCTTGCAACTGACCTCGTCCAAGGCGGCACCCCTTAGCCAGTTCATCGCCAGCTATTCCAGCCCCGAGGGGCTGTTTTACGCGAAACTTTCGGCGGCCTCGACCATGGCCATCGCACCGATCCTGATCATGGGCTGGTTCAGCCAGAAACAACTCGTCCGCGGCCTGACTTTTGGCGCGGTGAAGTGAGGAAATAATGGGACAGATTACCCTGAAGGCGGTTCGGAAGTCGTTTGGTGAGGTGGATGTGATCCCCTCGATTGATCTGGGGATCGAGGATGGCGAATTCGTCGTGTTCGTCGGGCCCAGCGGTTGCGGCAAATCCACCCTGCTGCGGTTGATTGCGGGCTTGGAAGATTTGACCTCGGGTCACATCACGATTGACGGAATGGATGCGACCGACCTGCCGCCGGCCAAACGTGGCCTTGCGATGGTGTTCCAGTCTTACGCCTTGTATCCGCATATGACGGTGCGCAAAAACATCATGTTCCCGCTGAAAATGGCCGGGATGGAGATTGGCGAGGCGACGCGGAAGGCCGATGCGGCGGCCAAGGTGCTGAACCTGACCGATTATATGGAGCGCAAGCCCGGCCAGTTGTCGGGCGGCCAACGTCAGCGGGTTGCCATCGGCCGGGCGATTGTGCGCGAACCGGCGGCGTTTCTGTTTGACGAGCCCTTGTCCAACCTTGATGCGGCGCTGCGCGTCAACATGCGGCAGGAAATCACCGAACTGCACCAGCAGTTGAAGACCACGATGATCTATGTGACCCATGATCAGGTCGAGGCGATGACGATGGCCGACAAGATCGTGGTGCTGAACGCGGGCCGGATCGAACAGGTCGGCAGCCCGATGACGCTGTATGACCACCCCACGAATACCTTTGTCGCGGGCTTTATCGGCAGCCCCAAGATGAACCTGATCACCGGGGCGGAAGCGGCCAAGTTGGGCGCCACCACCATGGGTATCCGGCCTGAACATCTGGACGTCGTGCAGGCCGGTGGCTGGTCTGGCGTGGTTGGCCTGTCCGAACATCTGGGGTCCGACACGTTCCTGAAGGTGGCGACCGACGCGGTCGGCACGATCAACGTGCGGGCCGGGGGGGAAGTGCAGTTGCGCCACGGCGATGCGGTGCGTCTGGCGCCGCAGCCGAGCAAAATCCACCGCTTTGGCCCCGACGGCAAGGCGCTGGCATGAGTTCTGGGGGCATGAGTTCTGGCGGCGTCAGTTCTGGCGGCACGCGTTCTGACGGCCCGAGTTCTGGCGGCATCCGGCTGGCCGGTAAAACCGCGCTGATCACCGGGGCGGCACGCGGCATCGGGCTGGAATTTGCCCGCGCCTATATCGCCGAAGGGGCCACGGTGGCTTTGGCCGACATCAACGGCGAGGCGGTCGCCAAGGCTGCGGCATCGCTCGGGCCAAAGGCGATTGGCGTCCAGATGGATGTGACCCAACCGTCGAGCATCGAAGCCGGGTTTGCCGAGGCTATCGGCAAGCTGGGCAAGCTCGACATCCTGATCAACAACGCGGCTTTGTTCAGTGCAGCACCGATCGCGGAGATTACCCGGGCCGATTACGAACGATTGTTCAGTGTGAATGTCTCGGGCACCTTGTTCTGCCTGCAGGCCGCGGCCCGCCACATGATTGCGCGCGGTCAAGGCGGCAAGATCATCAACATGGCCTCCCAAGCCGGGCGTCGCGGCGAAGGTTTGGTGGCTGTATACTGTGCCAGCAAGGCCGCAGTGATCAGCCTGACCCAAAGTGCCGGGCTGGGACTGATCGAACACCAGATCAACGTCAATGCCATTGCTCCGGGTGTGGTCGACGGCGAGCATTGGGACGGGGTCGACGCCTTTTTCGCCAAGTACGAAGGCAAGGCTCCGGGCCAGAAAAAGCGCGAAGTGGGCGCGGCTGTGCCGTTTGGCCGGATGGGTACGGCCCAAGACCTGACTGGCATGGCGATATTCCTCGCCACGCCGGACGCCGATTACATCGTCGCCCAATGCTTCGGCGTGGACGGCGGCAACTGGATGGCCTG
>JAYTQA010000405.1:0-7491 GCA_043746955.1 bacterium
TTCTCCACGGTGGAATCCTGCCGGATGCGGCTGACATAGGTGGCATAATCGCCCACACATTCGATGGGCGTGATATAGCCACCCGGCTCACGCTTATCGACCACCAGAACGCCGGGTGCCTCGCGCAAAATATCTTGGGCTTCCTGCCAGTCGATCGAGTCTTCAAATTCGACGTTGATCGCTTCGGAGTGACCGACGAACACCGGTACCCGCACACAGGTCGCCACGACCTTGATATTCTTGTCGAGGATTTTCTTCGTCTCCGCCACCATCTTCCATTCTTCTTTGGTCGAACCATCGTCGAGAAAGACGTCGATTTGCGGAATCACGTTAAAGGCGATTTGGCGGGGGAACTTCTTCGGCGCAACCTCTTGGCCGGGCACATAAAGCCCCTTGGTCTGGTCCCACAGTTCGTCGATGCCTTCCTTGCCCGCACCCGACACGGATTGATAGGTCGCGACGACCACCCGCTTGATCCGGGCACGGTCGTGCAGGGGTTTCAGCGCCACGACCATCTGCGCAGTTGAACAGTTCGGGTTGGCGATGATGTTCTTGTTTTTATACATGAAGATCTGATCGGCGTTCACTTCCGGCACGATCAGCGGAATTTGCGGGTCATAGCGATACAGCGAGGAATTGTCGATCACGATACAGCCCGCAGCCGCGGCACGCGGGGCGTAAATCTTGGTGGCCTCCGAACCTACTGCGAACAAGGCAATGTCCCAGCCGGTGAAATCGAACGTGTCCAGGTCCTTGGTCTTAAGAGTTTTCTCCCCGAAGCTGATCTCCGTGCCCAAAGATTTGCGCGACGCGAGTGCGGCAATCTGGTCCACCGGGAACTCGCGTTCAGCGAGGATGTTCAGCATTTCGCGGCCCACGTTGCCCGTGGCACCCGCGACGACGACCTTATAGCCCATCGGGGTTCTCCTTCTGTCAAAGACGGTTTGGCCTTAGCGTATGCCTGCTTTGGGGGGAAGGGGCGAATGCGTGTCGTGACCCGCTCGCGGATTATTCCGGGGTACCCGAAGGTTTCCGCAGGCGAAATCGTGGGTCGCGCGACACAAGAGCCTCAACAAACCCGCGTTCGGCATTGAAATCATGCGGGACATGCGAGGCGGTCCGGCTACCCGAAAGCGAGAGCGAGGCGAAGAAATCAAAGCCGTAAAGGTCAACTTTCGTCGCAGCCGACCGCGCCAGCAGGTCAATCATCAGCAGCCCGGTGGTCGGCGGCGCCCCGAGCAGATCGCGCAGACGGGAAAAATCAGTAGGCGGCGGCATCGCAAACCCGGTTCGGCGCGCCACCGCCCACGGCAGACGTTTGCGCTTGTGCGACATCCACAGGATCAGCGACGGATTCAGTCGGGCCAGACTGGCCGCATCAATCCCGGTGGCAAGCGCCAAAACATCGGTCCGCGTACCGTGGCTTGTGGCACTTGGCATCGGCGCACGGTTGATCCGGATGACTAGGTTTGCCGCGTCAATCTCCGGGCCAAATTCGCTTGCGGCCAAACTTTTTGCATTTCCGACCAACGCAATCGTGCCATCTAACCGAGCCAGAACCTCGGCCATCGGCAGGGAAAGCGTGGACAGGCTGGTCTCTTGCCGAAGGCTTCGCGCAAGGTAAAAACCCAACCGATTCATGGCAAATCCAGCATCTGTCGGTAAACGGTGATCAGGGCGTTTGCCTCATCCTCAATGCGAAACTTCTCCATCACCAAAGCACGTGCCGCAATGGATTGGGCGGCGCGCAGATCCGCGTGGTCGATCAGATCGGCAGTTGCTGCGGCCAGCGCCGGAATGTCATCGGGGCCCACCAAAGCGCCGGTGACGCCGGGACGCACCAGTTCTTCAAACGCGCCGACCCGCGTGGCCACAACCGGCACCGCGCAGGCCATAGCTTCCAATGGGGTCAGACCAAACCCCTCCCAACGTTGCGGCGCGACATAGATGTCGAGCACGCGGTACCAGTCGGGCATCTGGTCCACCGTCACTTCGGGCAAAAACAGGATGCGGCCGGCTAGACCAGCCTCTGCCGCCCGCTGTTTCAACCGCTCCAGAAACCCCTGATGCGCCTCGGTCGCCCGGCCCATCACCAGCCCAACCACCCCCGGACGTCCGGGCAGCACGGCAATCATCGCCTGCACAAAAGCATCCGTGCCCTTTTGTGCGCGAATGCGGCCAAAGCAGCCGATCAACAGCGCGTCAGGCAATCCCAACCTGGCCCGCAAAACCGGCCGGTCGACCGCAGGCGAAAAGCCGTCCGTGTCGATGCCGTGCATAATCACGGCGGCCGGGCGTTCCAGATAGCCCGCCGTCCGCGCGGACGTCGCCACCACCCCGTCCATCCGCGCAATCAGCCAGCGGGTATAGCCCGTGTGCTCGCGTTGCGAGGCGGAGGTGAACAACAGCTTCAACTTGCGCCGCAACACATACCGCAAGCCAAGCCCCAGCAGCATTTCGGTGTTGCGTCGCGCATGCCAGACGCGCCACCGGTCGCGCGGCAGAAACGCCATGCGCCAAAGCGGCAGATGCGGCAAACTGGCCGGAAGGCCCGGCCCGGTCGTCACAACGCCGATCTGGCGCGCCTGCACCGGGACCAGACGCACCACAGTAGCCGTCACACCCGACAATCGCCGCTTCAGGTTTGGCGCAATCACCTCGATCTCTGCGATGGGACGGACTGGCATAGCATCCTCTGGATTGCCTTACCGCTATCCCATGGCTTAGGTGTTGGAAAGCGTTACGCCGCTTGCGGCATCAGTTCCCTTTTCCCGAACTGGCAGGTGAATCAGGGCCGAGAATGCCCCGACGCCAACGCCTATCCACCAGACCATCGTGTAATCCCCGGTCAGGTCATACATCTTGCCGCCCAGCCAGACGCCCAGAAACGACCCCATCTGGTGGCTGAGGAACACAAACCCATAAAGCGTGCCCATATAGCGGATGCCGTACATGCGCGCGACAAGACCCGAGGTAAGGGGAACCGTCGCCAGCCACATCGACCCCATTGCGACCGAGAACAGCAAAACCGTCGCGGGCGTCATTGGCAGCATGATGAAGTGGGCGGACACAATTGTGCGCGCGGTGTAAATGCCGGCCAGCAGGTATTTCTTGGCGTACCGTTTGCCCAGGTACCCCGCCAGAATCGAGCCTGCGATGTTAAAGAGGCCGATCACCGAAATTGACACCGCACCCGGAATCGAGGTTGAGGTGATGCCGATTCCGGCGAGCATCCCGGATGGGTCAATCGCCCCGCAACAATCGCCTTCCGGTCGCCAAACCGTTCGGCCATCGCCCCGAACATCGGCTGTCCGATCCCCCCAGGCGAGGTTCTGAATGGCAATCGCCAGCGAAAGATCTGACCTCGGCCAACCGAATCCCGCCGCGACCGGAATTTGAAAGACCCCGAAACTGGCTCGGATAGCAAAGTTCAGCAACAATACCATGCAGCCCGCGATCAGAATTGGGGAAACGACCGAGGTTTTGGTCATCGCACGGACCAGATTGAGGAGCCGCAAATTCGCCCGCACGTTGGGCGGCGTCAAATGCTAATTTGTGATCCCTACAATCGGCCCGCAGGCGGGGCAGTCCGCCCCATCGCGATAAGGATGCCCGCAGGCCTCGCACATCTGCGACGTGCCTTGCCGCAAACCATGGCCAACCGCGACCCGCCGGTCAAACACAAAGCACTCACCGCGCCACAGGCTTTGGTCTTCCGGCACCTCCTCCAGATATTTCAGGATGCCGCCCGCCAGATGAAACACCTCTGCCACGCCCTGCCCCAACAGGTAGTTCGTTGATTTTTCACACCTGATGCCGCCGGTACAGAACATGGCGATCCGCTTGCCTTCAAAGCGATTGCGATTTTCCTGCCACCACAAGGGAAACTGGCGAAAGGTGTCGATGCCGGGGTCCACGGCACCTTCAAATGAGCCAATCGACACTTCATAGCCGTTGCGCGTGTCAATCACCGCCACATCGGGTGAGGCGATCAGCGCGTTCCAGTCCTGCGGTGGGATACGCCGGCCAACGCGGGCCAGCGGATCAACGCCTTCGACACCCAAGGTCACAATCTCGCGCTTCAGGCGCACCCTGATTTTGCCAAAGGGCATCACCTCGGCCGGACTTTCCTTCCAGACCAGCCCGGCGCAACCCGGCAAGCCGCGAATATGGGCCAGAACCGCGCCGATCCCTTCCACCGTTCCGGCGATGGTGCCATTGATCCCCTCCGGCGCCAGCAGCAGGATTCCCCTGACGCCTTCCACCCGGCACAAATCTGCCAGCGGCCCGCGCATGGCGTCAGGCGCGTCAAATCGGGTAAAATGATATAGGGCCGCCACGGTGAACATGTCCGCGCATTAGGCGTTTGGGCGGCCCAACTCAAGGGGCGGCTTGACCGCCTGCCCCCGCCTGCCTAACCCTGACGCAAAGCGAGAAAACCGATGCGCCCGATTGATGAAGCCTTGATCGTGATCGACGTGCAGAACGATTTCTGCCCGGGCGGCAGTTTGGCGGTGACCGGCGGCGATGTGATCATCCCGCGCATCAACGCCCTGATGGAGGCGTTTCAGACCGTGGTTCTGACTCAAGACTGGCATCCTGCCAACCACAGTTCATTCGCCGCAAACCATCCGGGCGCGCAGGATTTTTCTCAGGTTGAAATGCCATATGGTCTGCAAACCCTCTGGCCGGTGCATTGCGTGCAAGGTACCAGAGGTGCAGAGTTTCACCCCGATTTGCGCACCGATCCCGCCCAACTGATCCTGCGCAAAGGCTTTCGCTCGGCCATCGACAGCTACTCTGCCCTGTTTGAAAATGACCACAAGACCCCGACCGGCCTTGAGGCCTATCTGCGCGGACGGGGCGTGGCGCAGTTGACCTTCGTCGGGCTGGCGCTGGATTACTGCGTGGCCTATTCCGCGCTCGACGCTGTGGCCCGAGGCTTCTTCGTCACCGTGCTGCAGGGCGCTTGCCGCGCGATTGATCTAGGCGGGTCCCTCGCCCATCAGCAAACGGCAATGCAAGCCGCTGGCGTGCTGCTACTGCCCTGAGTTTCAGGTTTCCTTAACCCTGCAGGCCTATTGCTTAGCACGGAACGGGAAAGGAACGGCATGGCCGACGCGCACGACACTCGGTCAGAGGCTTTGCTCGACCTTGCTCATTTCGAACTGAGGATGAGCGCGTCTGGCAGGCTTTTGCACTATGCTCAAGACCGCATTCGCACGTTTTGGCTGCGTCAGACATTGACGTTTTTTGCGGCAGCCACGATCGCCCTGCTGTCGTCAATGCGCCTTGGCCTTCTGCTGGCGGCTCTGGCCATTGCGGGCGAGGCCGCTGACGTCACCTGTCTGACCCGCGTGATCAAAACGTTGCGGTCAGCGCAAGACCGGTCGTGGCAACGACGGGCGGCACTGATCACCGCAGGCGTCCAAGCCAGCACCATCGCGGCCGCTGTCACCTTATGCTGGCGGACGGTTCCCCTGCCAGAAGCCCGGTTTTTCGCATCCGCCTTCCTGATTTCCGCGATGATAAACGCAGGCCTCGACCGCCCGCATCTGCGCGCCGCAGCGGACGTGCGTCTGGCGATCTTTGCGCTGACCGGATTTCTGATGATGGCATTGGATTTGACCAACGCCGAACGCGCCACCTCACCGGCCTACGGGTATTTCACCGCTGGCTTCGGGCTTTTGGTCTATATTTCGATCCTCTTCACTGAAACGGTCGAACGCAACCACCTGCAACGCTGCCGCTACGGACAGGCGCAATTGAGGCGTCAGCAGGTTCATCTGCTGGCGCAAACCGAACTTTCTCGGGTGGCGATGGACAGCCAACGCCTTGCTTTTGTGGCAAAATATGCCAAAGACAGCATTATCGTCTCGGGCCCCGATGGTCGGATCGAATGGGTGAACGACGCCTTCAGCCGGATCACAGGCTATCCGTTTGAAGAGGCGATTGGCTGGCTGCCGGGTGACCTTCTCAACGCGCCCGGAACCGAGCCTGACACCGTTCTGCGCCTGATTAAGGCGCGCGAAACAAAAACACCGGTCCGGGCCGAAGTGCTCAATCGTGCCAAATCCGGGGAGGTCATGTGGATGGAAACCTCGATCACGCCGATCTTTGATGATCAAGGCGCATTGCAACTTTGGATCGCCGTCGAACGCGACATCACCGAAGCCAAAGAACGTGAAGCCGAACTCGCCCGTGCCCGTGCCGCCGCCGAGGAGGCCGGCAAGGCGAAATCACAGTTTCTTGCCAACATGAGTCATGAGATCAGAACCCCGATGAATGGTGTGATCGGCGTGGCGGAACTGTTAGCGGAAACCGACCTTTCGGCACAGCAGCGCCAATATGTCGAAACGATAACTGAGTCTGGCAGACTGCTTTTAGACATCATCAACGACATTCTCGACCTCGCCAAACTTCAATCCGGCAAAGCCACTCTGGACCCTCGGGCGTTTTCGCTGACCGCAGCGGTCGAAAGCGTGCTGCGCATTCTGGCTCCGGTCGCGGCGAAAAAGGCGATTGATCTGGCCCTCGACCTGCCGCCCGATGTGATCGTTCTCGGCGATGAGGTCAAACTAAAACAGATCCTGCTGAATCTGACCGGCAACGCGGTAAAGTTCACGCAAAAAGGTGGCGTTACCGTCTCGGTACGCGCGCCGCTGGCACCCGGTGACCTGCTGGAGATTGTCATTGCCGATACCGGCGTTGGGATAGCGCGCGACCGGATTGACAAAATTTTCGACAGTTTCAGCCAGGCTGATAATGGGATCTCGCGCCAATTTGGCGGCACCGGCCTTGGGCTGACCATCTGCGCGATGCTGGCAGAACAGATGGGCGGCGGCATTGCGGTACAGTCGAATCCTGGCCAAGGTTCGGTCTTTACCTTGCGCTTGATGATGCCGCGCACCGCTGAACTGGCTACACTCACCCCAAAGACTCCGGCACCCCCCGGCTTGCGTGCCGGTTTGCGGGTGATGGTCGCCGAAGACAATCGCACCAATATGATGATCGTGCGTAAGATGCTCCAAGGCCAGTTCACCACCCTGATCGAGGCGGCCAACGGAGAGGAGGCGGTGAAGCTCTTTCAAGAACTCTCGCCGGATTTGATCCTGATGGACGTGTCGATGCCGGTTAAGGACGGGCTGCAAGCCACCCGCGAGATCCGGGCTTGGGAAGCGGCAAACGGTCTGGTCCGTACCCCTGTGGTGGCGCTGACTGCCAATGCCTTTGGCGAAGACCGTCTGGCCTGCATGGCCGCCGGCTTGGACGGGTTTTTGGTCAAACCTCTGTCTCGCGCAGACCTTTTGGCCGAAATCGCAACCCATTGCCCGCCCAATGCGCGCCCGAAGCTTGCGAAGGGGCTTTGACCTTCCGGTCCGCTTGCTGCCATAGTCACACCCGCAAGGAGCCCCAATATGGTTGATCTCGCGACACGGGTCTGGAACCACCGCTGGAAAATTGACCCGATCGTGCGGTCTTTGATCGACA
>JAYTQA010000406.1:0-2807 GCA_043746955.1 bacterium
CGCTGCGCGTTCGCATTGGCTGCGGTCAACAGCGCACGTCCGGCCACGCTGCTGTCGCTGATCTGGGTCGAGAGCACGTCATACAAATCGACCGAGATCCCGTTCTGCCGCGCCCTGAGCCGCGACGTGGTGGAATTATACCAGATATCGCCATTCTGCGGACTTGCCGGATCACCGGCCCGGGGTGCGAGGTTCAGCCCCTGTGCCGCGATGACCCGCCCGGTCGCGGCTTCGATCGTAAGCCCGGTCAGAAACGTGGTGCCATCCGCGCTGACCTTGAGCACAAAGTTATCGCCCGCCACGGTGCCCATTTCGGCCCGGCCTGAAAAGCCGGTCTGAAACAACAGGCTTGCGGTGTTGGTGGCAAACGCCTTGTTGATCTTCAACTGATGCCCGGCCCCGGCATGGGTCAGCAATGTGGCGGCCGACGATACCGTCAGCCGGTTGGTGTCATCCGCGTTGGCCGAGATGCCCAAGGCCGCCACCCGTTCGGGCCGGTCGGCCGAGGAAGTCCAGTCGGTGCCATCAAACACCGCCTCGGTCGCCTCAACCACCAGCCAGACGCGCCAGCCGGTCTTGGGCAGGTAGAAATCCCAGAAGGCACCGTTGTAAACCGCTATGGCGCGGTCCTCGCCCAGCCAATCACCGGTCGCCCCCACCGCCACGATATAACAGGCTCCCGCCAAGACACCCAAGGGCGGTGCGGTCAGCGTGCGGCTGGTGGCCGAGGTCTGGACCAGGACGTCCAGCACGGTCATGGCGGAGTTGACCGTCACATCCTTTTGCGCCTGCGAGGGCTGTAACAGGGGCAGCAACTGCAAGGTCGTTCTGGTCATCATCGGGGTACCTCCGGGGGGATCGCTTTGACCCGCGAAGCTAGGAACAGAGGTTAAATTCCCGGTAACCACGGCGCGCGCTGCTGGGGTGCAAGCGCAACACCCCGCCCGTTCGCGCGCAATGCCAGGCGGGCCGGGTGCAATACCCCGTGCGGCACGGCTGGCATTGAGGTCGCAGGGGGGCTGTCTGCCCCCCTCACCCCCCGAGAGTATTTCTGCCCAAGTGAAAGGGAAAGCAGGCTAAGCCGTCTGACAGGCTGGAGAAACCCTCAGCCCGCAGCCAGCGTCCCGGCAATCAGCCACATCGTTGCGCCCACGATCACTTCCAGCACGACCCACGCCTTTGGGGCGGCGAACAACGGGGCCAACAGACGCGCGCCAAACCCCAGCGCGGCAAAGAAGCTGGCCGAGGCTGCCGCCGCAGCCCAGCCAAACACCGCCTGATTGGGCGCGTAATGGGTCGAGATCGAGCCTAACAGCACCACCGTATCCAGATAGACATGCGGATTGGCCCAGGTCAGCAAAGCGCAGGTCGCAAGCACCTGCCCCAAGGGCGCGGGCGCGTCCAAGGCCGGCATCAGCGCCTCGCCGCCCTTGCCTGCCGCCATGAACCGCAAAGCGCCGTACCAGACCAGAAACCCCACGCCGAACCAGCGCATCACCGGCACGATCCAGGGCAGGGCGGCGGTCACTGCGCCAAACCCCGCCACGCCCGTCGCAATCAGCACCGCGTCGGATATCGCGCATAAAGCCACCACCGCCCACACATGCTCGCGCCGGATGCCTTGCCGCAGCACAAAGGCGTTCTGCGCCCCAATCGCCACGATCAGGCTGAGCGAGGTCAGATAGCCGTGGACTGCGGCTTCCAGGATCGGCGATTGAAACATCGGGCACCTCTGCGGCCCGACCTATACCAGATGCTTTACCGACCTCAAGGCGTCAGATCGGTTCCGCCGAACTCAAGTTCGCCAGAACCACTTAGACCTTTTGAATTGACGCACATCGGGCGGGAAAACCAGTGCCCGGTTTTCCCTGATCTGCTCTAAACCTGAATCCGCGCCGGAAAGCGAAACACCTGATCTGCCACCGGTCCGCCGGGTTCGGCCATCGCATAGGTCCGCGCCCGCAACCAAGCCACGACATCGGCTTTGCCCATCGCGGCACAGTCGACCGGTTCGGCGATCCGCACCGTCATGGGCTTGTGCATTTGCCGCTTGGTTTCAAAGAAGATCAGCGCGACGCGCAAAGCGTAACTTAAATGGCTCATCACCTGAAACAGCCGCGAATTACGGCCCGCCACATACAGAGCAAGCGTCTGGACGCCAGTGCGCCGCGCCAGCCGTGCCACAAACGGATGCCACTCGAAATCAGCGGCTTGGGCGGCAAATGGCGTCACAGAAGTGGCAACCCCACCGCCCGGAAAGATGATCAGCACATGGCCCTGATCCAGCCATTCCACAGCCTTCCGCCGTGTCTCGGCCGAGATCCGCCGCGCGACCGGCCCGGCGCCAAAATCAATCGGCAGCAGCACATCGCGCGCTTCCCGTGGCTGGCACAAAAGCGCATGACAGATCAGCTTCACATCGGGGCGGATGCTTGCGATCAGATGACCGATGAACAGCCCGTCGACAATCCCGAACGGATGGTTTGACACCACCAGCAGCGGACCCGCCGCCGGTATCCGTGCCAAATCCTGGGCTGGAATATCAGCACTTAGCCCCAAAGCCTCAATCGCCTCGGTAAAGATCGACGCCTCAGGGTCATGCGGAGCCTGCTGCCAGCGCCGGTACAAAGCCTCAAACCCGGCCCGCCCGCTCAACCGTTCGACCGAGCGGATCAGGGTGCGCCGCGCCCACGGCATATCCGGCGTGGAATAGGTGAACATCGGGCCGGTCAGCGGCGCGGGGACAACGTCCGGCACCAAATCCAGATACTCCGCCGCAACCTCAGGGATCATGCAACTGCCTCCGC
>JAYTQA010000407.1:0-2806 GCA_043746955.1 bacterium
TGTTCGGTTACGGCATCGACCTCCGCCGTCGGTTCATCGGCAATCAGGATCGGCGGGTTGCAGGCGAGTGCCACAGCCAGACCGGCCCGTGCCGTCTCGCCCCCCGAAAGCTGCGCAAGGCGGGCATGGCTGCGATGGGTCAGGCCCACGCTGTCGAGCAGGGCCGCAGGCCGGGCGTCGTCCACTATACCAGCCAACTGCATTTGCAAGCGGATGTTGTCGGCCACCGAGAGATGGGCAAACAGGTTGCCGGACTGCATCAGAATGCCAAGACAGCGCGCGCGCACCGCCGCCCGATCCGCCTCCGGCCTGCGCGACAGGGGGGTATCGCCGATGGTCACCATCCCGGCATCGGGTTCATCCAGACCGGTCAGGCAGTTGAGCAGAGTGGACTTGCCGCTGCCCGACGGACCCATCACGGCCACGATCTCGCCGGGCACCACCATCAGGGAAACCCCGCGCAGGGCAAGGGTTTCCGCGTCGCCTATGTGGAAAAACCGATACAGATCGCGGGCTTGCAGGATCATCTTAATGCCAGCCGAACGACTGCGACATCAGGTTCCACTGATCGACATTGTCGGCCCCCAAGGGCGCGTACAGGTCGAGTGCGGCAAGCTTGCCGGCCTTCCAGAACAGATAGCGGGCATTCTCCAGCCGGATTTGCTTGTTGGTGACCGGGTTGGGCTCGGAGTTGGCGGAATAGCTGATCTTGATCGCCGCACCTGCGGCCACGGTTTCGGTGCTGACCTCGGTGACGGTCACCGCTCGCCCGGCTTGCACCATGGCTGGCACATATTGCGCCTTGACGGTCTCCAGCGTGGGGGCGGTGGCCGCGTCCGTCACTGTCACCGAAACGCCGTCAAGCTTGGAGGCAAAGCTGACATTGGGGCCAGCGACGGTCCGCGCCCAACCCTCCGGCACTTTCAGCGCGTAAAGATCAGCGGAGTAGGTGATGAACGCCTGGCTGTCGGGAATATCGCCGGGCGGGTTCTTTTCGGGAGCTACGGCGGTTTCTGCCAAGCCAGGCAAGGCTGAAAGCGGGAGGGCTGCGAACAGACCCAAGGCCAGAAGCGCCGCTTTGGCGGCAGTTGGGGTGCGAAACGTCATGGCGGCTCCTATGGCGATGCCGGAAAATGTTGCGGTCAACGTAAACTCGGTGCCTGACCCTGACCTGTCGCGCAGCATACAAACCCGTAAGGCTAAGGCGGGCCTAGCCCTGCGCCTGCGGGAAGGTCAGGGTTACCCGCAGGCCGGGGGCAGCATCGGTCAAGGTGAGGTGCGCGTCGTGAACTTCGGCCACGGCTTTAACCAAGGCGAGGCCAAGGCCTGAGCCTTCGGTGGTACGGCTTTTCTCCAATCGGTACAACCGGCGCTGCACGTTTTCGCGTTCAGCTTCGGGGATGCCGTGCCCGGTGTCGCGCACATGGGCCCGCACCGACTGGCCCAAGCTATCCACCCCACAGGTGATCGCCGTCCCGGGCGGGCAGTGGCGCAGGGCATTTTCGATCAGGTTGGCGAAGGCTTGGGTCAAAAGCTCCTTATCGCCGTCAATCCGGGCCGGGCCATGGGTCTGGCAGGTCAGGGTCATGCCGGCATCTTCGGCCACATCGGCGTAAACCTCGGCCACGCCCTGCATCACGGCCGTGAGGTCAAGCGGGGTAAAGGTTTCGCGCGGGGTGCCCGCCTCGATCTGGGCGATCCGCAGCAAGGCGGTAAAGGTCTGGCCGATGGAGTCAATTTCGGCCAAAGCGGTGGTGAGGGTGCCGGAAGATTGGCCATATGCCTCGGCCTCCGCCGCAGCCTCGATCCTGATCCGCAGGCGGTTGAGCGGGGAGCGCAGGTCGTGGGCGATATCCGCGCTGACCTGTCGCATCGCCTCGACCAGCCCGCTCAACCTTGCCAAAGCGTGGTTGATGGCATCCGCGATTTGATCCAGATCGCTGCCTTGGCGCGAGACTGTCAGCCGGGCGGTAAGGTCGCCAAGTGCCACCCGGTGCAACACCGTCTCGACCTCATTGATCCGGGCCTGCACCTGGGCCGCGATCAGCGCGCCAACCAGAGTGGCCGCAATCAACACGCCAAGTGCTGACCAGCCAAATGCGCTCAGGCTGATTTCCGCCAGATCGTCCAGATCGGCATCGGTCAGGCCGACCACGATGGTATAGCCGCTGACGGTGCCGGAATAGATCCGGTACGGATAGTCGGTGGCCACGCCAAGACTGGCCGCCTCGACCGCGGAAAAGCCGGGCTTGAACCAGATGGCGGGAATGCTGGTCGCCAGCACTGCGCCATCCGACCCGCGCAACAGATAGACGGTAGAGCGGTCCTTGCTGGCCTTGATCCGGGTCGTCACCGCCTCGATCAAGTCGGGTTGGTCGCCAGAGCGGGAGGTTTCTTGCAGCGCGGTGAAAATCTCGGTGATCCGCGCATCCTGCCGGACCATAAGCTGCTGACGCAACAGGCTGTAGCCGATGGCACTGGCCAGAACCAGCGACGTCAGCACGAACAGCGTGACCCCCAGTGCCAGCCGAAACGCGGTGCGGCGCATCAGGTCAGCGGGGCGCATGCAGCATGTATCCGGCGTTCTTGACGGTTTGCAGCAGGGCCACTTCGAACGGTTTGTCGATCTTGGCGCGCAGCCGGGAGATGTGGGTTTCCACCACCGAAGTCTTTGGATCGAAATGAAAATCCCAGACCCGCTCCAGCAACATCGTCCGGGTCACCACCCGGCCTGCGTTGCGCATCAACACCTCCAGCAAGGTGAATTCCTTGGGCAAAAGGTCAATCGCCTGACCGCCGCGTCGGG
>JAYTQA010000408.1:0-18386 GCA_043746955.1 bacterium
ATATTCTGGGCGAGATGTACTTCGGCGCCATCCCCGACATCATCCGCAAATCCAGCCGCGCCGTTCGCCTTGGCTACTTCTGGATCCGCCTGATCATGACGATCGGCTGGGCGATCTACCCGATCCTGCACTTTGTCGATGTGGTGGTCGGCACCGGTCAGGCCGCCGGTGTTGTGGCGCTTTACACCCTGTTCGACCTGATCAACCTGATCACCCCATCTTTGATCGTTTTGGCCGTCGCTGGCCAGGAACGCTACTGAACCCCGCGCATTCCCGACCCCAAAGCCTGATGAAAGGACACCACCATGACCGGCGCTGACGCAATTGCCATCCTCATCCTGCTGACGATCCTGATTGCTGTCGGGGTCTATCTGCTGCACTGGCTCTATCGCCATTCGTCCAAGGACCAGAGCTTTGTGCGCACCGGGTCCGGCGGCGAACGGGTCATCATGGGCGGCGGCGCGCTGGTGATCCCGATCATCCACGACATCACCGTGGTCAACATGAACGCGATCCCGGTCGAAATCCGCCGTCTGGGCGAACAATCCTTGATCACCAAAAACAAGATGCGCGTCGATCTGGTGGCCGAGTTCTTCGTCCGAGTCATCGCTACATCCGACGGCGTCTCCACCGCCGCCCGCACCCTTGGCGCGCGCACGCAGGACGCCGTGGCGCTGAAGGAAATCATCCACGGCCGCTTTGTCGATGCCATGGCCTCGGTCGCAGCCTCCATGACGATGGAGGAAATTCATCAAGACCGTATCGGCTATATCCACCGCGTCGCCGACCTTGCCAGCAATACCCTCGGTGGTAACGGGCTGGAGCTGGAAAACGCCTCGCTGACCGCGCTCAATCAGTCCGACATTTCGATCTTCAATCCTTCCAATGCTTTTGACGCCGAGGGCCTGACCCAGCTGACCGAGCACATCGAAGAACGTCGCAAGTTGCGCAACCGGATCGAAAACGAGGCGCGCATCGACATCAAGCAAAAGGACTACGAGGCCGAACAGCGCGCGTTAGAGATTGACCGCGATCTGGAATTTGCCCGCATCGACCAGACCCGGTCGATCGAAATCCGCAAAGCCACGCAAGCTGCAGAGATTGAGGCGGAACGTTCGAAATCCCAGATTTCCATCACCCAATCCAAGGTTCAGGCCGACGAAGAAGGCGAACGGATTCGCATCATCAAGGATCAGGCCATCGACGCCGAACGCATCCGCGCCCAGAACGACACCCGCACGCTGGAGATTGAACGTCAGAAAGACACCGAACTGACCGACATCACTGCGCGCGCGCGACTGGAAACCGAACGCATTCAGACCCGCCAGCAAGTCGAAGCGGAAAGGATTGAGCGCGAACGTCAGGTCAAAGAGGCCGAGATTAAATCGCGGCTGGATATCGAGGTTTATGATACGCAGTCCAGTTCGGAAATCGAACAGGCCCATCTGTCACGCGACCGTGATGTTGAGGCGCGGCGGATTGCGACGACCAAAGAGATTGAACTGCTGTCGGTTGAGCGTGACAAGGAAATCCGCGTGTCGAACTCGCAAGCCGAAGCGGAGCAGGAACGCGCCGCAATCGCCAAGCGCCATATCGTCGAAATCGAACGGCTCAAGAAAGACGAGGATGTCGCCCAGCAGGGCATAGCCCATCAGCAAAAGATCAAGCTGGCCGAAACCCTGAGCCTGCGCAAAGTCGAGGACGCGGTTATCGTGGCCAACCGCGAGATTGAGGAGTTGCGGATTGCGGCCTCGAAATACATCGACCGTTTCGTGATCGAACAGGACATGGAGATTGAACTTGCCGACAAGCACCGTCTGATCACCGTCGTCAACAAGGCCATCGAAGAGGCCGTGGCCCGCACCAATGAGGCTGAGGCGCGCAAGACGCTTGCGGCGATGGAGGAACAGGTCACCACCGTCCGCGCCGAGGAGGGGGCGGCGCGGAATAAAAAGGTCGACATGATCGCGGCACAGTCCGCCGCCGAGCGCGACGCCCTGCGCGTCGTCAGCCAGGCCGAGGCCGAAAAGCAGGCCGTCGAACAGCGCGCTCTGTCCGAAATTGCCGAATCCCGCGCCGCCGAAGTGCGCTACGACACCGATGCTGAAGGCAACCGCAAGCTCAACGATGCTGAGAACATGCGCAACGACGAAAGCCGTCGTTCGGCCATCTACGAACATTTGGTCAAAACCCTGCCGCAGATTATCCGCGAAACGGTCAAGCCAATGGAGAACATTGAGTCGATCAAGATCCTGCATGTCGATGGCCTGCCCGGCCTCAACAGCCCGTCCGAAACCGGCGGCGCGGGCGGCGGTGGCGGGTCGGGCAATGTGTCGGATCAGGTGGTGAATTCGGCGATGAAATACCGCACCCAGGTCGCCTTCGTCGATGGGTTAATGGAGGAAATCGGTCTGCCGCTGAAAAACCTCGGCTCGGCGGGCGGCATGTCGTTCCGCAACTTCCCACCGGTTCCAGGCGCGAAATCCGGCAAGGACGATGATTGAGCGGAGGGCTGAATGATGCCGCAGACCCCGGATGACGCGCTCGACCGCCACGCGCTGGTCAGTGCGGTCTGGCTGCCGTCTGGTTTTGTGGCACTTGGACTGTTTCACTTTGGCTTTGCCGGTGGCGGGCCGTGGTGGGTTCTGGCGGGGTTTGCGGCTTTGCTCGCCGGATACGCCGCCCATGTCGTTTTGAACGCCGCTCTTTCCAGCCGGTTCTCCCGCTACGAGGTGGCGCTGGCGCTGGTGGTTTATGCCGCAGCCGGGTTGGCGCTGGTTTTGGCGGTGTTGTTCGAACCGGGTTTTGCCGCGGCCTTCTTTCTGCCCGTGGCAAGTGGGATGGCCGGATTGGCGGCGGCCGCGGTGTTTTACATGGTCACGACATCGGGTGCGCGGGCAGCCTTTGGCCAGTTCGACATCATCCGCAACAACAACCCAAGGCGCGCCTCTGGTCTGCCGCATCGCGGGGGCCGCAAATGAGCGCATTTCTGGTCATGGCGCTGGCCTTTCTGGCGATCTACGGCGTCTATCTGGCCGCTTTGGTCGCGCGGCAAATCCCCACACCTGCCGCCTTTTTCGACGGGGGTGGCAATCTGCCCGGCTGGGCCGTGATCTTTGCGGGCTCCGGCCTCGTGGTGGCAGGGCAGGGCCTTGGCGACCAGTTGAACTTGACCGCACGCTATGGGTTGCAGGCGAGCCATCTGGGCATGGGTCTGATCCTGGCCGCCCTGATCGCCGTTCTGCTGCAAAAACGACTGTGGCTGGCGGCACGTATCACCGGGTTAACGTCGCCGGGCGAACTGGTTGCGCGCTATTACCAAAGCATCACCCTGCGGGCCGTGATGCTGATGCTGTCGGCCCTGTTCGCGCTGCCCTATGCCGCCAACCTGTTGTCACAAGCCGGTGAGGTGGTCGAGGCCGCAACCGCTGGCACCATTGGCCGCGCCGCTGCGGTCTGGGTGATGGCGTTCTTTTTGTTCCTGCCCGCGGTGATCGGCGGCTGGCGCGGCACGGTGCTGGTGGCAGCCGTGCAGGCGGTGCTGGTAGCGGTGCTAGTGCTGGTCTGCTCCGTGTTTGCGCAGACCATGCTGCCGGGGCCGGGCTTTCCAACGTTGCACGTGGCCGAGGGGATACTGGCAGACCGGATTCCCGGTGTGATCCAGTTTTCCGCCGGTCTCGGCAAAAGCCTGCCGCAGGGCGGGATATTCACCGCCGTTGCCATCGCCTCAACCGCGCTGTCGATGATCGGCGTCGTGCTGGCACCGGGGTTTTTGTACCTTGGGATGACCGCGCGGGCGGGCCGAAATCCGGGCTTTGGCGCGGTCTGGATCATGGCGGGTTCTGGCGGGGCTGTGCTGCTGATCGGCGCGCCGGTGCTGGCCGCGCATATGGGCGGCGGCTTGCCCGCCCTTGCCGCAACGATGGCGTTGGTCGAACCCTTTGCCGGGCTGGGCCTGATCCTGCTGGTGGTTCTGGCAGCACAACTCGCCACCGTAGTCTTCGTCAACGCCGGTGCCTTGCTGGTGACGCGCGATCTGATCCTGCCCTATGTCGTGCCCGGCCAAACCCCAAAGAGCCAACGCACGACGGCCCGGATCGGGCTGGCACTGACCTATGCGCTGATGGCCGTCCTTGCGAGTTTCGCCCCGCTGACCTCTGCCATCCTGGCCGGGCTGGCTTTGCCTATGGCCGTGCAGTTGTTGCCCGCTTTGCTGGGCCTGTGCTTTGTCCGCTGGATCAGCCGCGGCGCCGTCATCACCGGGTTGATCCTTGGCGGCCTGATGGTGGTCGCGACCGAAGCGTTCGGCTTGATCCTGATCGAGGGTCTGTTCGTCGACCTGCCATGGGGGCGCTGGCCCCTGACGGTGCATTCCGCCGCATGGGGCCTGACGCTCAATGTCGCGGCAGTGCTTTTGGTGTCAATCTTTACCAGAAGCGGAGCAGAGCAGGCCCACCGCGACCGCCTGCACGACGAATTCGCCGCAAGGTGGCCGGTCGATTTTGGCGGGCATGTCGGGCGCGGGGCCACCTGGTCGCTGACACTGATCTGGGCCTTTTTGGCCTTGGGGCCGGGGGCGATTCTGGGCAATACCTTCTTTAGCCAGCCGATCTTTACCGAAGGCAATGCCGCAGTCGGACTGCCATCGCTTTGGGTCTGGCAGATCTTTTTCTGGCTTATTGGTGTGCCCTTGGTCTGGTGGATCGCCTACCGTGCGAAATTGGGCGCAACGTCGGTCGAGGGCCTGCGCCGGGTAGATCTTGGCGCTGCGCCTGATCCGGCGCGTGCGCCCGACTGGATCGCCACCGGGCTGGCCCGCGTGACGGGCCGTTAAGCCATGGGGCATTTGGAAAAACCCGGCGTGGACATGCGGCGGCTGCGTTACTTCGTCGCGGTCTGCGATCACGGCGGGTTTTCCAAAGCTGCGGCGAATATCGGCGTCGCGCAACCGGCCCTGACCCGGCAAGTGCAACTGCTGGAGCAAGAGCTGGGCGTCGTCCTGATGACTCGCAACGGTCGCGGGGCCGAGCCAAGCAACGCGGGTCGGGTTCTGCTAAAAGAGGCACGGGCACATCTGGAAGATCTGGACCAGCTGGTTGCCCGCGTGCGGCGCGACTATGCTCCAGGGCCAGCTCAAGTAAGCCTTGGAATCTGCCCCACAATAACCCCGCTGTTTCTGAAAGATCTGACAGAAAAATTGGCTCTGGGTGCCTTGCCGGTCAACCTGACCGTGATTGAGGCTTATTCTGGCGACCTGCGCAGTTTGATGGCGAGCGGGCGGCTGGACCTTGCGATCAGCTATCGCCCGGAAGATGCAACTGCCGCCTCTGCAATCGACCTTTTGACCGAACGGTTGGTATTGGTTGGTCCGTTGGGGGCCGGGTCTGACCCGATTTCGCTGCACAACGTCACGCAGCTGCGGCTGATCTTGCCAAGTTCCATCCACCAGCTGCGCCGCATCATTGACAGTGTCGCTTTGGCGCGCGGCCTGACCCTGACGCCGGCGCTTGAACTCGACAGCCTGGGTGCCGTGAAAGCCATGCTGGACGACCCGTTGGCCGGGCTGTGCACCATTCTTCCCTTCCATTCCGTGCGCGACGATGCCGCCCGCAGCCGATTTTCGGTGCGGCTGATCGACGACCCCGCCATGGTCCGCACCATAGCGCTGCTGCAACCGGCAGAGGCGCATCGTCGCATCCCCGCCCGCCTCACCGAACAGATACTTGCCCGCGCCCGAGAAATCCGCGCCACGCTCGAGGCGGTAACCTAACCAGCCATAACCCGTGCCGATAGGGGCAAGATCGCATTGGTATTTCTCGCAAACTGCCCGGTCTGCCACCCTAGGCCATAGCCAGAACCAGGAATCCAAAGATGACTAGTTTCGACCCGACCGCCGAATATAGTGCAATCCGCGAGGGTGTGGCCCGGGTCTGCGCCGAATTTCCAGGGGCCTATTGGCGCGATCTGGACGCCCGCCGCGCCTATCCCAAGGATTTCGTCAACGCACTGATCCGAGAAGGCTATCTGGCCGCCATGGTGCCCGAGCAATACGGCGGATCGGGGCTGAACCTGCAGGCCTCGGCGGTCATTCTGGAAGAGATTCACCGTAACGGCTGCAACGCCGCCGCCTGCCATGCGCAAATGTACACGATGGGCACCGTGCTGCGCCACGGCAACGCCGAACAAAAGCAGCAGTATCTGCCGGGGATCGCGGACGGCTCGCTGCGTCTGCAGGCCTTTGGCGTGACAGAGCCTACATCCGGCACCGACACGCTGGCATTGAAGACCACCGCCAAGCGCGAGGGGGACGAATATGTCATCAACGGCCAGAAGATCTGGACATCGCGCGTTGAACATTCCGACCTTATGGTTCTTCTCGCCCGGACCACACCGCGCGATCAGATAACCTCCAAGACCGATGGCCTGTCGGTTTTTCTGTTGGACCTGCGCGAACTGGTGGGCAACGGCATCACGATCCGGCCGATCCGGGCGATGATCAACCATGCAACCGCCGAAGTTTTCTTTGACAACGTCCGCGTTCCGGCAAGTGCCCTCATCGGGGAAGAGGGCAAGGGTTTCCGCTATATCCTGTCGGGGATGAATGCCGAACGCATCCTGATTGCGGCAGAGTGCATCGGTGATGCAAAATGGTTTCTGAAGAAGGGTTCGGATTACGCCAAAGAACGGGTGATTTTCGGTGCCCCCATCGGCAAGAACCAAGGCGTGCAGTTTCCCTTGGCCCGCGCTTATGCCCATATGATGGCGGCAGAGGCGATCGTCTACCGCGCCGCCGCGATGTATGACGCCGGCCACAATCCGGGGGTCGAGGCGAATACCGCCAAGATGCTGGCCGCCGATGCCAGCTGGGAGGCGGCAGAGGCCTGTCTGCAAACCCACGGCGGCTTTGGCTTTGCCGAAGAATATGACGTCGAACGCAAGTTCCGCGAGGCGCGGCTCTATCAGGTGGCGCCGATCTCGACAAATTTGATCCTGTGCTACATCGCTGAACAGGTTCTTGGCCTGCCGAAATCTTACGGAGACACAAGGGCATGACGACGCTGGCGCGACTGCTTGACCTTGCCGCTGTGCCTGCGGCCGAAATCCCGGCCAGTGCGCGACAGATGGCGCGGTTCTCGTTGTTCGACTGGATGGTCTGCGGGCGGGCCGGGGTGGGCGAACCCCTCGCCGGGATCCTGCGCCGCTATGTCGCTGCGGAAGGCGGTCATCCAATCGCCTCGGTGATTGGCGGGGGTGCCGCACCTGCGCGCACAGCGGCCTTGGTAAACGGGGCGACCAGCCATGCGCTGGATTACGACGATACCCATTTTGGCCATGTCGGGCACCCGTCTGTTGCAATCTATCCGGCAGCGCTTTCCGTGGGTGAGGAGATGGCAGCCACTGCCGCCGAAGTCGCCGACGCCTTCCTGATCGGGGCCGAAGCCTCGGTCCGCCTGGGCATGGTGCTGGGGGCGCAGCATTACAACCGGGGCTTTCACCAGACCGCCACCGCTGGCGCCTTTGGTGCAACCATCGCGGCAGGGCGGCTCTATGGCCTTAGCCGGGACCAGATGCGCGTGGCTTTGGGGCTGTGCGCTACGCGTGCCTCAGGTCTGAAATCGCAGTTCGGCACCATGGGCAAACCTTATAACGCAGGTATTGCGGCCTCCAACGGGGTGGAATGCGCGGGGCTGGCGCGGGCGGGGTTCACCTCGGCGGATGATGGGGTGATGGGGCCGCAGGGCTTCGCGCTCACCCATTCCGATGCGCCGTCCGAGGCTGGCGTCTGGGACGCCCTGCCCCCCGGCACTTTCCTGTTCGAGGATATCAAATACAAACTTCACGCCTGCTGCCACGGCACCCATGCCATGATCGAGGCACTGAGGGCAGCCAAACTCGGCCACGACCTGACGGCAGACCGGGTAGCTGCGATCCACCTGCGCACCAGTCCGCGCTGGCTTTCGGTCTGCGACATTAAGGCTCCACGCACTGGGCTTGAGGTCAAATTCAGTTATGTTTGGCTGGCGGCCATGGTGCTGGCGGGAATTCCGACGTCTGCCGATGCGAGCTATACGGATGCATTGGCTGCGGATCGGGGATTGGCTGCGTTTGCCCGCAAGATCACGGTCAGCGGCGATGCCAGCGTCAGCGAGATGCAAGCTTTGGGCCAAGTGGTCCTGACCGATGGCACCTCGCAGCCCATTGCATATGACCTTGCCAAGCGTCTGGACCATGACCTGCTAGAACGCAGTCTACGCTCCAAAGCCGAGGGGCTACTTGGCGCGGAGGGCGTACAACTCTGGCAGGCGGTGTTAAACCTCGATGCCTTGACCGCTGCCGATCTAGGGCAACGGCTGAGGTCGGCATGACCGATTATTCCGACTGGATCGGTCGCCAGACCCAACGGGTCGAGACGATCACCGAACGTCAGGTTTCGCATTTCCGGGCGACGTTGGCGGGCACGCTTTGGCCGGACGACGTGCCGCCGGGCCTGCACTGGTGCCTGATGCCCGACGTGGCTGAACCGCAGGTTCTTGGCCGCGATGGTCATCCGCGAACCGGTTTGTTCATGCCAGACTTGCCTTTGCCACGGCGGATGTGGGCGGGGGGCGAGCTGTCGTTCGGGTCGCCGCTACAGACGGGCGATACAGTCACCCGTAACAGCATAATTGCGGATATTACCTTCAAGACCGGCAGCACCGGACCGCTGGGCTTTGTCACGGTTCAGACCTTGTGGTCTGTGGCAGGTCAAACCCGGATCACCGAACGGCAGGATATTGTCTACCGCGAAGACCCCAAACCCGGCAGCCCCACCACGCTCGCCCCGGGCGAAGATTGGCCGGGCGCACAAGTTTGGCGTATCGTGCCCGATCCGGTTCTGCTGTTCCGCTATTCGGCATTGACCTTCAACGGCCACCGCATCCACTATGACTATCCCTATGCCACCGGCGTTGAAGGCTATGCGGGTCTTGTGGTGCATGGGCCGTTGCAGGCGATCTGGATGCTCAATCTGGCAACCACGGTTTTTGGAAAACTGCCCAGAAACTTTCTCTACCGGGGGCTTTCGCCGCTGACCTGTGGCATCCCGGTCCACATCGAGGCGCGTCGCGCAGCAGAAGGCCTGACGCTGCGGGTCCGCCGCGAAGATGGCGTGGTCACGATGCAGGCTGCGGCATTCAGTTAGAGCGACATCTGCTAATTTGCGACCTTTTCCATCTCGGGGGTAAGCCGCCCTTCCCAGATGCCGCGCCGCACCAGATCGCGGGCAACCTCCAGCGTGATCCGTTCGATGGCGCGACAGGCGTTGGTCATGGGATGCGCGGGATTGGTCACCAGATGGACCGGCCGGGACATCACCGGTTCAATGATCGGCGACTTGACCAACTCGCCACGCGCGACAAAGTCATAGGCTGCGGCCGGGGCAAAGATGGTGTAGCCGGAACCACGGGCCACCAGCTCCTTGATTTGCGTCATCGCGTCCATTTCGATGACGACATTGAGCACGATGCTTTGGTTGGCTGCGTGCCGCTCAATCGACTTGCGCAAACCGTGTGATGGCGAGGGCAGGATCAGGTCCAGTGCTGCAAGACGCGCCAAAGCCACAGGTGCCCCCGGTGCTGTGTCCAAGGGCCAGGCATCGGGGGCAGAAAAGAAGCAAAGCTCTTCGTCAAGGATGTGCGTGGCGCGAAAATGTTCTTTACCTTCAAGGTCATAGAGAAATCCAATGTCGACCGTCCCGTCTTCGATCCAGGTCTTCAAGAATCCGCTCATCGCTTCGGTGGCTTGCAGGCGGACGGATGGAAATTCGACCCGGACGGTTTCGGCCAAGGGAACCGACATCACCATCGACACGGACGGCGGCATTCCGAATGCAACTGCGCCGCGCACCACGCCGCGGGTGGCCTTCATCGCATCGATACACGCATCGAGGCTGCGGCAGATTTCGCGTGCATGCCGGGCCAATAGCTGCCCCTCTTCGGTCATCGTGATCCCGCGCGGCGAGCGGATGACCAGGGGCACACCAAGCTCCTCTTCAAGCTTGATCACGTGCTGTGACAAAGACGGCTGGGCTACCCGCAGTCGCAAGGCCGCGGCAGACAGAGACGGCTCCTCGGATATCGCGATGAAGTATTTCAGGTGGCGAATGTCCACTCGGATTCCCCGCGTTGGTTGCAGGTGAGTTAGGCGCTTGCGCTATGGCCTGTCAAGGAAAGCCCTATTTCCGTTTGAACCGGCTCCTGTCTACCTTTTTGCACTGCAGGAAGTGCAGGAGCGCCGCAGATGCGGGACCTTGACGGCATCTTGGTGATCTCTCTGGAGCAGGCGGTCGCGGCACCCTTGGCCACCTCACGCCTGGCGGATGCCGGTGCCAGGGTGATCAAAGTCGAACGGCCCGAAGGCGACTTCGCCCGGGGCTATGACCGGCTGGTCCATGGCGAAAGCGCCTATTTCGTCTGGCTCAACCGGGGCAAGCAATCGATCTGCCTTGACTTGCGCCAGCCTGCCGATTTGACCCTGTTGCAGAGGATGATGGCACAGGCGGACGTGTTTGTGCAAAATCTCGCCCCCGGAGCTGCGGCCCGACTGGGTGTTGGGCCCGAGCCAGCGCGTAAGGCCAACCCCGGTCTGATCTATGTCTCGATCTCGGGCTACGGCGAGGACGGGCCGTACCGCGACCAGAAGGCCTATGACATGCTCATTCAGGGCGAGAGCGGGCTACTATCGGTCAACGGCACGCCTGAAGGCAGTGCGCGGGTTGGGATTTCGGTTTGTGACATCGCGGCGGGCGAAAGTGCTTTTTCGGCCATCCTGCAATCCTTGATCGCCAGGCAGATTACCGGGCTGGGGCGGGTTATCGAAGTGTCGTTATTCCACACGATGGCCGATTGGATGAATGTCCCCTACTTGCAAACCCGCTACGGTGGCACCGCTCCGGCGCGGGTTGGGCTGCGACATCCCTCGATTGCGCCCTATGGCGCGTTCGCCTGCAGCGATGGGCGGCAGGTGCTGCTGTCGGTGCAGAATGACCGCGAGTGGGCGGCCTTTGCGGCCAAGGTTCTGGGTCGGCCCGATCTCGCGACGGATGCGCGCTATGCCCACAACGTCGACCGCGTTGCGCGGGTAGCCGAGATCGAAGCGCTGATCGGGCCGATACTTGCGCGCATCCCGCGTGAGGCGGCGGTGAGCCTTCTGTCTTTGGCGGGCATAGCCTGCGGCAGGTTGTCGACCATGGCAGACATGGAACGCCACCCGCAGGTCCGTCACATCACCGTGGACAGCCCGACCGGGCCGGTTGAGATGATGGACCGGGGCGTGCGCTTTGAGAGCGAGCCTGCGGACTTCGGGGCGGTTCCGGCCCTTGGGCAGCACGGGGATGCTTTGCGACAAGAATTCTCTGCCCAGACCGTCGAGCGCCCCTGATGAACCGACACCTTGATTGGCAGGCCCTGCTGTTCGTTCCGGTCGGCGCCTCCAAGCATCTGGCCAGCGCCATCCGGCACCGGCCAGATGCGGTGATCCTTGATCTGGAGGACGCGGTTGCTCCGGATGCAAAAGCTACGGCCCGTGGTGCGTTGCGAGCGGCCCAAAGCCAGTTGGCCGCAGCGGGCATAGATTGCGTCTTGCGGGTGAACGGTGGGGTCCGCGCGATGGTCGAAGACCTGAGTGCCGCTGATCACAGCTTGCTGCGGGCCGTGATGGTTCCGAAATGCGAGAATGCGCATCCTTTGCGCAACGCGACGGACCTGACGGATGGCGGACTAGGGCTTATCGCTTTGGTCGAAAGCCCGACGGCACTGCAGCGACTGGCCGAAATTGCTGCGGTTCCGCAGGTGGTTGCATTGATGCTGGGGTCAGAAGATTACTCGGCCGCGCTGGGGGTAGACCCAAACCGCGGCGCGCTGGATCTGGTCGCGGCGCAGTTGGCAGTGGCCGCAGCCTCGCGCGGCTTGCTTCCAATCGGTTTTCCCGGCTCAATCGCCAACTTCCGCGATCTGGAGCTTTACGCCCGCCAGGTTGGCCGAGGGCGTGATTTTGGGATGCGGGCCGTTGCCGCCATTCATCCGGCGCAACTGCCGGTTATCCGCAGCGCACTGGCCCCGACCGAAGTGGAAGTTACATGGGCCGCCAAGGTGCTGGCCGGGCTGCAAGCCGGCGGCGGTGCGGTTTTCGCGCTTGAGGGGGAAATGGTCGATGCCCCGGTGATCGCCCGTGCGCGCCAGATCAGTGCTGCGGCACGGCGGCAAGGCTGAGGCGAAGCGGGCCCGAAAAACGCGCGATGGAGACGTGTTTACAAACGCCATTTTACGACCTGCCGCTTGGCGAACCATTTGAAGATACATCAAATTTCGTCGAGGCCTTGGGACTGGGAGCGATCAGATGACCGAACCGAGAGCGACGTGGGATCAGGTGATCAATGGCCGTAGTTTTGCGGGAGTGCGCGGTCTCCTTCAAGAATATGACCCGGCGACGGGAAGACTTGGCTACCGTGTTGCGCGTGGGGCAGAGGGCGACGTGGCGGCTGCGGCCAAGCTAGCGCAGCCCGGCTGAGCAGATCTTCGGCCGATTTGCCGTGGGCGGGTTTTGACCGCCATCGCACAAGGGCTGCGCGCCGATCCGGCTTATTTTTTTTGCCCCGGGTCGACGAAGGCGAGACGGACCGCCTCGGTCGCGCATGGTGGCGTGCGAATGGTAGCCTTTACCGGGTCAGTCGCCGCCGGGCGTGTGATAGGTGCGGTTGCAGCGCAGCGGATCATTCCAGTCAGTCATGAGCCGGGCGGAAAATCGGCCAACATCATCTTCGACGACTGCGACCTTGAGGCTGCGGTCGCCGGCGCGGTCGCTGGATTCACCGCGAACTCAGGACAACTTTGCTCTGCCGGAACAAGCTCGTCGCTGATGACTTGGGCCACTTTAACTTGTGGGCTTCTTGCCGAAGGCGACAGCCAGAATGATGATGCCCCCGGCGACCATCATCTGTTCGCTGACATCCAGCCCCATGATGATCAATCCGTTGTTGATCGTGCCGATCAGCAACGACCCTGCAAAGGTGCCCGGGATCGTTCCGCGCCCGCCAAACAAGCTGGTCCCGCCCAGAATCACCGCCGCAATCGCCATCAACTCAGCCCCTTCGCCAAAATTGAAGCGGGCGGTCTGCATCATGCCGGAATAAAGCATCCCGGCCAGCGCCGCCGCAGCGCCTGACAAAAGGAAGGCTGCAAACTTCACACGCCGGGTTTTCACGCCGGAATATTCCGCCGCCATCCGATTGCCACCGGTCGCCAGAACCTCGCGCCCAAAGCCAGTGTATTGCAGCACAACAAAGCCCAACACGGCAATCGCCACCGACCAGACCAGCAAAGACGGCACGCCGAACAGATTGCCCGACCCGAACAGCCCGTTGAAGGTCTTGTTGGCGATGGAAATCGGGTTGGTATAGGTCACCCGCATGTCCAGACCGCGAATGAACTGCATCATTCCAAGCGTCACGAGAAAGGACGGGATGCCGATCGTCGTCACGAAAAACCCGTTCAGGCAGCCTACCGCCAACCCGGCGACCAAAGCCGCTAACACCGCCAGAGGCCAACCGAATCCGGCCTGCATCACCAGAGCGCAGGTCAGTGCTGCAAGCGCTGCGGTTGAGCCTACCGACAAGTCCAGCTCTCCGGCCGAGATGACAAAGGTCATCGCAACTGCAATCACCGTGATCATGGCCGTCGTGCGGGCGATGTTGAACAGGTTCATCACCGACAAGAAGCCCTTATCCCCAATAGTGGCACTGAAGAACAGCAGCACCACGGCAAAGAAGATATAGACAACGTAGTTCTGCAATTGAACCTTAGGCAGCGCCGATCTTAGCCTTAGAGTGGCTGTGGCCTTGGATTGCATGGTGAAGTTCCTCTTCTGTCGCCACGTCGCGGCGGTTCATGTCTTGCGCGATCCGTCCGCCATGCAGCACCAAAATGCGGTCGCTGATCGCCATCAATTCTTCCAGTTCGGACGAGATCACCAACACCGCCATGCCCTTGTCGGCCATGGCCCGCACTGTCTCGACGATTTCCGATTTGGCACCAATGTCGACCCCGATGGTCGGCTCGTCGAGGATCAGCAAGCGCGGGGCTCGAGCCAGCCATTTGCCGATCACGATTTTCTGCTGATTGCCGCCCGACAACAGCCGCGCCAGCTGGTCGGGCCCGTCGGTCTTGATCGCCAGATGGTGGATCGTATCCTGCACGGTTTGCAGGGCGGCACCGTCTTGCACGAACAGGTGGCGGGTAAAGCGGTGAAGGTTGGGCAGGATGATGTTGTCGCGCACCGAATGGTCCAACACTAGGCCGAACTTGCGCCGATCCTCGGGCACCAGCGCCATGCCGCGCGCGATGGCGTCTGCTTGGCTTGTCACGGGCGCGCCGTCAAACAGCACCTCGCCAGATACAGCGCGGCGGCGGCCAAACAGGGTCTCGGCAATCTCGGTCCGGCCAGAGCCCATCAGGCCCGCAAGGCCGACGATCTCACCCTCACGGATATCAAAACTGACATCCTCGATCCGCTTGGCCAGCCGCAGATGGCGGACTTGCAGCACTGCGCGGGCGTGGGCGGGCACATGGCGGTCTTTCCACGCGAACGACTTGGCATTGCCCGCACCCAGCATCGCCTCGACGATCCGCGCCACCGACAGGTCGGCACAATCGGCGGTCATCACCGTCTCGCCATCGCGCATGACAGTGACCCGGTCGCATAGTGTCAGAATCTCCGCCATGCGGTGCGAGATATAAACGATGGAAATGCCAGAGGCGCGCAGCCGGCGCACCAGTTCGAACAGCGCCGAGGTTTCGGATTCCGACAGAGACGAGGTAGGTTCGTCCATCACCAGAATTTTCGCCTTTTTCGACAGCGCTTTGGCGATTTCCACGATCTGCATGTAGCCCACGCTGAGGCTGCTGACTGGCGCATCGGGGTCGATGTCCACGCCCAACTCTTCCAGGATCAGGCGAGCGCAGCGCACCATTTCGGCGCCATTGATGAAAGGCGTGCCGGGATAGCGCGGCTCGCGTTTGAGAAAAATATTCTGGGCCACTGTTAGTGTCGGCACCAGTGAAAATTCCTGAAAGATCATCGCCACGCCTGCCCGTTCGGCAGCGCCGGGGTCGTGAAGATCGACAGACTGGCCCTCGATGGTTACTTTGCCACCATCACGGGTATAGACCCCGGTCAGAATCTTCATCAGCGTTGATTTGCCCGCGCCGTTGCCGCCCATCAGGGCATGAATCTCACCCTTCTTGAGGGTGAAGCCGACCCGCTTCAGCACGGGAATGGTGCCGAAGGATTTTCGGATATCCGTCATTTCCAGGATCAGCGGTCGTGTCATGGCAGGACTTTCGGGATTGGTAGGGGCGCGGTGTCCGCCGCGCCCCTTTGGTGATCAGTTGGCCAGAGCGGTTCCCATCTCGGTCGGAAGGTTTATACGGTAGATGGTCTTGTAAGAGGCGGGCAGGTTGGCGCGTTCCACCTTAAGCGGTGGCACGACGATGTAAGGCGGGGTTGCCACACCGATCAGCGCCAACGCGCCGGTCTTGGCTTCGGCCACGCCCTGATCATAGGGGCGCTGTGACGAGATGCCCGCGATAAAGCCGTTTTGCGCCATGTTCAACGCGACGATCTGGTCGAAGTTCTCGTTGACGATCTTGAAATTGGCGGGCGCGCGGCCTGCCACACTTGCGGCCGTCACGGCACCCATAGCGGGGATCGACCAGCTGGCATACATGCCCGCCAGCGTCGGATAGCGCGCCAGCACACCCTGCGCCACTTCCATCCCCTTGTTAGGGTCGTTGTGACCGGCGGCGGCCACGACATGCATGTCGGGATACTTGGCCAGAACCCGGGCAATGAAGCCTTCGTAGCGCAGGTTGGTCACGTAGAAATCGTTGGCGTAGTACATCGCCGCGACATCGCCCTTGCCACCAATCGCATCAGCCAGTTCGTCTGCCAAGTACATGCCGAGTTCGAGGTTGTCAGACGAAATGATCGAGGAATAGTCCTTGCCGGGATTCATGCCATCCACCGCCTGGTCGATAAAGACAACCTTGGTGCCCGCATCGGCGATCTTTTTGTAGGCGCTCGCAGTGGTTTGGCCGTTCAAAGGGATCGAGACCAGAAGGCTGGGCTTCAACACCGAAATCGCCTCGATGTCAGAAATCTGCTTAGCGTCGTCCCAGTTGGCGTTGGTTTCGGCCACAACCTTGATGCCATAGGACGCGAAGGTTTCCTTCAGTCCGATCAGCTGTTGGCTGGCCCAGTCATCGCCCATCCAGCCCATCGAAATGGCAACCGTGAAGTTGCCAGCCTTGACCTTGGCGATCTGGTCGGCCGTCAGGGCAAGGTTGGCGGCCGGGAAGCCCGGTTCGCCGCGTTGACCGTCCGAGACGACCGTATTGGACAGGTCGTCCTGCTTGGCCAGTTTCATCGTCTTTTCCGACGGCGCCTTGTACCACAGGGGCTGCTGGATACCAGCGGCCACATCGGCCAGCGCCACGCCAGGCAATATGGCGACTGAAAGGGTCAGTGCCATCCGCTTGAGATTCAGGTGTTTCATGGGTTTCTCCTCCGTTGTTGGGTCAAATGCGGCCCTCCAAGGATAGGGCCCGGCAGTTTCGATGATCTTGGGGTAGGTTTAGTGCGCGGCTAGGCAGCATCGGCCCGGTTCAGCATGAATTCCCGCAAAGTAAGTGCCAGACGCTCGGGGGCTTCAAGCGCGAGGCTATGGCCGCATTCTTGGAAGACCTCCGACCGTTCCACGCCAAGTGCCACCTTCTCCATCTGGCCGCGGACCAGATCGCCAAAGAATTCGGGCGCGCCGATCGTCAGGATGGGCAGAGAAAGCTTGATCTGCTTCAACTCCCGATTGATCCGGGCATTTTTGAGCCCGGCACGGTAGGTTTCCAGACAGCCGCGCAGGCCGCCGGGCGCCGACAGCCGGGCGATCCATTCGTCAATCGCCTCGTTCGTAATGGCGTTGGGATTCCAGGTTTCGGCCTTCATCCAGAATTCCCAGAACTCGCGCTCGCGCCCGGTGATCAGCATTTCGGGCAAATGGGGGATCCAGAAGAATGGAATGTGCCAGACCCAGACCCCGCGCAGGTTGAACTGAGCTCCGACGTTTTCCGGCGTGAAGGTCGACCATTCTTCAAGCCCCTCACCTGACAGCAGCATTTCCGAGAAGGACAACGTCTTTACCCGCTCGCGTTCGGTGGCGGCCAGCGCATAGCCGAATTCCGCGCCGCGATCCTCGCCATGCAAATGGAACGTGTCATGGCCCAGATGGGTCATCAGCGCCGCCATGTCCCGGGCGTTGGTCAGCGAGTCATACCCTTCCTCAGCCGGTGGTTTGTCGGTGTCACCGAAACCGCGCAGGTCGGGGGCCACGACCCGGAAATAGGGCGTCAGCAGCGGGATCAGCTTGTACCAGTAAAAATGAGTCTTGGGCGTACCATGGAGCAGCAGCAAAGGCGCGCCCTGGCCCGCCGTGACATAGTGCATCCTGATACCGTTGACGCGGGCACGGCCATGGGTAACCGGCGCACCGGTGTGATCGAAAATCTCTGCCATGGGGTGGCTTCCTCAACTTAGATGAACAATTAGAAGGCCCATTTATATTTTGTGCAAACTTTATGTCAATAGCGAAATGTGAGCCTTTAGCCATGACTTGCCACTGATTCCAGCAGATCTCGTCAAAAGTCTACAGCGCGCTTCACCGCATCCCCGATTCTTGCCGCACATTGGGCGGGATGAGTCGAACAAACGAAGCAAGAGGCAGGCAATTGCCCGATTCCATTTGAAGATGGCTGTGCACAAGGCCCAACTATTTCGGCTTGCCAGGGTCACCCGTGCGCGACCGAGGCAGAAAAAATGTATAAACTCCGGTACTGAACGCGGCCGTCAAATAGACCCGCATCCGGACTGCTGGCCCCAAATGGGTTGACGGATGAACATCTACGCCGCACAACAGTATTTGCGTCGTTACATATGTCCACACGCATTCGCGCAGCGCCTCAGGGAGGGAAAGACGTGCAGACCCAAGAGACCTTCACCAAATCGCGCGGCTTGTGCGGCAGCTTGCCCGCTCTAGTCATCGCCGGACCTCTTGGCTTGAGCTATGCGCGAAAGTTGGGGACGGTCTGATCGGGCGGCTTTGGTTTCGGGCTTTGCTCCGGCGCGGAACTCAATCGGTTCGATGATCTCGGGCAGCCGGTTCTGACCGTCGCGGTTGCGCCAGTTCTGCTTGGCGGACTGCATCGGCGGGTGTGGCATCGCCGGTGCGGTCTGGCGGCTCAGGCAACCTTTGGTCTTGGTGGTTCGGTGGCGGACGGTGGCAAAGGTGCTCGCGATCGGGT
>JAYTQA010000409.1:0-2795 GCA_043746955.1 bacterium
CGGGGCGGGGGCGTTGTTGGCGCGAATCCGGCGGGACACCGCCGTTCGGGCCTTTTGCCGCTCTGCGTCACGCGCCCGCCTTCACCGCCTCCATCGCCACATAGGTCGAGGTGCCCGCCACATGCGGCAGGGCCGATATCCGCTCGGCCAGAACCCGCCGGTACGCCCGGATATCCGCTGTGCGCACCTTCAAAAGATAGTCAAAGCGGCTGGCGATCATGTGACACTCCTCAATTTCCGGCACGCTTAACACCGCCCGGTTGAAGGCCTGCAAGGTCGCCTCGCGGGTGTCTGACAGCCGCACTTCCACAAAGGCTACATGCGCCAGCCCCATGCGCACCCGGTCCAACCGCGCGCCGTAACCGCGAATGACACCCGAAGCCTCCAGCCGTTTCATCCGGGCCTGCGTCGGCGATTTTGACAGGCCGATGCGGGCGGCCAGTTCGGTGGCGCTGATCCGGCCCTGGGCCTCCAGCACCTCAAGTATCGCCTGATCGTAACTGTCCAACAGGTCATTCGGCATGTCAAAGCCCATATCTTCAGTTAAATAGCCTGCCACAGGCTCCATGTTCAGGACAAAAGCCTGCAAAACCGCTGTTATGATGGGCCAAATCGCGGGGGACGCAAGATGCAAAAGTCATGGGACATCATCCAACACGGGGCATTGGCCGACGAGGCCGGTTTGGTCGCGCAAAACCTTGCCGCCGTGCGCCTTGACCCCCAAGCCCGCGCCGCCATCTGCGCCCGTGCTGCCGCACTGGTCAGCGCCATTCGCGGCTCGGCCCGGCCCGGTCTGATGGAGGTGTTCCTTGCCGAATACGGTCTTTCGACCGACGAAGGCATCGCCCTGATGTGCCTCGCCGAAGCGCTTTTGCGGGTGCCCGACGCCCCGACGATGGACGCGCTGATCGAGGATAAGATCGCCCCCGCCGATTGGGGCCGTCATCTGGGTCGCTCCGCTTCCAGCCTGGTCAACGCCTCGACCTGGGCGTTGATGCTGACCGGCCGCGTCCTGGACGACCGCGAACCGGGTGTTGCGGGCCACCTGCGCGCCGCGGTGCGCCGGTTGGGCGAGCCGGTGATCCGCACTGCCGTCAGCCATGCGATGAAGGAAATGGGCCGGGCTTTCGTCTTGGGCGAAACCATCGAAGCCTCGATGGGCCGTGCCCGCGATGCCGAGGCGAAGGGCTACACCTACAGCTATGACATGCTGGGTGAGGCCGCCCGCACCGAAGCCGACGCCCACCGTTACCACCTGGCCTATTCCCGTGCGATCACGGCCATCGCCCGTGCGGCCACCTCGGGCGACATTCGCACCAACCCCGGGATTTCGGTCAAACTCTCCGCCCTGCACCCGCGCTATGAAGTCGCTAAACGCGCCCAAGTGATGGACGAACTGGTGCCACGGGTCCGCGCTTTGGCCGGTCTGGCGCGTGCGGCGGGCCTTGGCCTGAACATTGATGCCGAGGAGGCCGACCGTCTTGCCTTGTCCTTGGAAGTCATCGAAGCCGTGCTCTGCGACCCGAGCCTCAGGGGTTGGGACGGTTTCGGTGTCGTGGTGCAAGCCTATGGCCGCAGGTCCGGTGCGGTGATCGACTGGCTGGGCGACCTCGCCACCAAACTTGACCGCAAGATCATGGTGCGGTTGGTGAAAGGTGCCTATTGGGACACTGAGATCAAGCGCGCGCAGAGCCTTGGCCTGCCGTCCTTCCCGGTCTTCACCCGCAAGCAAGGCACCGACGCCAATTACCTCGCCAACGCCCGCAAGCTTCTAGGGCTGACCGCGCGGATCTATCCGCAGTTTGCCACCCACAACGCCCATACCGTCGCCGCCGTCCTGCATATCGCCGCCGAAACCCATATCCCGACCGGCGCTTACGAATTCCAGCGCCTGCATGGCATGGGCGAACGCCTGCACGATATCGTTCTGGCCGAACACGCTGTCCGCTGCCGGATCTATGCGCCCGTAGGTGCCCACCGCGACCTGCTCGCCTACCTGGTCCGTAGGCTGTTGGAGAACGGTGCCAACTCCAGCTTCGTCCACCAGATCGTCAACGTCGAGCTTAGCGCCGAACGGGTCGCCGCCTGCCCCTTGACCCAGTTGGAGGCGATGACGCCCGCCAGCCCCGGCATCAAGCCCGGCACCGACCTGTTCCTGCCCCGCCAGAACTCCCACGGGTTCGACCTGACCGACGCTGTCGACCTGGCCGCCATCGAGGTCGCGCGTGGACCCCACCAAACCACCATCTTTGAGGCCGCCCCCCGCCTCGCCGGTCCCGCGCCAGCCGACCCAAACCTGCCCGCCACCAGCGCCGCAGATGGCAGCCTCACCGGCCATGTCACCCCCGACGGTGCCGCCGACAGCGCCCCCCACCTCGCCCATCTTGCCACCGAAGGCGAAAACCTCCCCACCACCAGCGCCGCGGACGGTTCGCCCACCGGCCACGTCATCACCGCCGACAGCGCCCCTCACCCCACCACCCCGGTCACGCTTGCCCTCCCCATCACCAACCCTGCCGATGGCTCGCTCACCGGCCATGTCAGCCCGGCCAGCGCGGTGGATATCGAAACCGCCCTGGGTTTGGCGGCGCCATGGACTGCCAGCGCCGAACTTCGCGCCCGAACCCTGCACCGGGCCGCAGACCTCTATGAGGCCAACTTCGGCGCGATCTTCGCGCTTCTGGCCCGCGAAGCTGGCAAGACCCTGCCCGACGCGGTCGCCGAACTGCGCGAGGCGGTCGATTTCCTGCGCTACTATGCCGATGCGGCGCTCAGCCTGACCGCCCCGGCGCGGG
>JAYTQA010000410.1:0-2789 GCA_043746955.1 bacterium
GACCAGTTCCACGGCGAGAAGGCAGAAGCGCAGATGGGGCCGGGCAAGAAAAGCTTAGCGCTGACCGTTCGCCTGCAACCCCGCGACAAAACCCTGACCGACGCGGAGATTGAGGCTGTGTCGGCCAAGATCGTCAAAAAAGTCACCAAGGCGACCGGCGGCACCTTGCGGCGCTAGGTCAGAATTCGTTCTTTCAATTGGTCATTGCGAATAACTCTGCGCAATGTTCAGAGGGTGCCATCCCCTCCCGCCTTGCGGCAAAGGCCTGAAATATCAGGGTTTTCGGCCAAAGAGGCGCGAGAACCAGCCGCGCGTGCGGTCGCCGGCTTCTTGCACGCCAGCCACGGCGGGGTCGACCATCCGCTCCCAGAATTGCAGCCACATGCGGCGGGCCATGAAGATAAGCCCGGCCAGAACCGCCAGAATTACCAGGTTCAGCCAGGGGAAGTAACTGTAATCCGGGCCGGAAACTTCGGTGATCCGGATGGCGTTCGGGTAGATCGACATGGGCGCAAACCGCCAGCCATAGTGGGTGACCATGACCCATTTGGGTGCCGCTTCGGTGGATTTCAGATTGGAAGCAACGGCTTGCAGGTTGGAGCTGTCGTATTTGAAATAGGGCGGCCAGATCCAGCCGGTGTCCTCATTGCGGTAAACCATCACCGCGCCGTCGGGATAAACCGCACTGATAAACCGGATGTCGCGGCTGACTTTGCTTTCGGCGGTGCCGGTGTCGGGCGAGGCGTAGAAATAGCGGTTGGCCCAGCTGACCGTGGTAATCCGGCTTGAGGCTTCCACGATCCGCACCACGTCGTGGTGGGGCAGGGTGTAGTGCAAAAACCCGGCCACAATCAGTGCCAACACGCCCCAGATCGACCATTTTACCTTGCGCAATGCCGCCTCCTCAGGTGTGGTTGACAAAATACGCGATCACGAGGATCAACGCCACTGGGATGATATAAACCAACACAATCAAACGCTTGCGCAGACCATGTTCGTACTGCGCTAAGCCTTTTTCGATATGGTCTTCGCGGGTGCCTTGAATGCCGCCGGCGTCAAACGCGTTCTCCAGAGCCTCGCGTCGGATCGACCGCGAATAGGCAGAGACAACGCCATAAACCACAGTCAGGCCCACAACCGCTAGGATGATCAGTGCCAGCATAGACGCCTCCGCTTCACTGGGTTTCAGGTAATCATGCGGACAGATCGGCGCAAGGCTGATGCGGGTTTGGCGCACTGCGGCCGGAAAAACAGCATGGGGTTTGCGTGGTTTCTGCGTAGTTTATCTGTAGTTTATCTGTAGTTTATCTGTAGCTACACTGTAGCTACATCCGTCATACCTTGGCTAAACCGCGATGTTGTCGATCAGGCGGACCCCGCCGACCCATGCTGCGGCCAAGAGCCGCACCGGGCGGGTGAGGTCGTTCGGGGCTGACAGGGTTTCGGCATCGCCAAGGGTGAGATACTCGACTTGGCTAAACCCAGCGGCAAGGACGGTCTGTTTGGCTTGCGCCAGTGCGGCGTCGGGCGGGGTGCCGGCACGGATGGCTTGGGCTACGGCGGTCATGGCGGCGAAGAGGGCGGGGGCTGCGGCGCGGGCCGTCTCGTTCAGGCGGGCGTTGCGCGACGACATCGCCAGTCCGTCAGCCTCGCGCAGGGTTTCGCATCCCACCACTTCGACCGCCAAATTCAGGTCGGCCACCAGGCGGCGCACGACTTGCAACTGCTGCCAGTCTTTCTGGCCGAAATAGGCGCGGGTGGTCTCGGTCATGCCAAACAGCTTGGTGACCACGGTCGCCACGCCGTCGAAATGGCCGGGGCGTGCGATGCCTTCCAGCGGTTGGGCCAGACCGGTCAGCGCGACGTTGGTGGCAAAACCTGCCGGGTACACTTCGTGCGGCGGGGGAGCAAAGATCGCGTCGATGTTGAGCGGCGCGAGAAGGGTTGCGTCAGCCGCCTCGGTCTTGGGGTATTTTGCGAGGTCTTGGGCGTTGTTGAACTGCTTGGGGTTCACGAAGATCGTCACAATCACCCGGTCACATTGGGCTTTGGCGGTGCGCACCAGGCTGAGGTGGCCTGCGTGCAAGGCACCCATCGTGGGGACAACGCCGATTGTTTCGCCCTTGGCCTTCCAGCCGCGCACCAAGGCGCGCAGGTCGGCCAAAGTTCGCAAGGTGATCACGGCGACTTTCCGGGCAGACTGTCGGCAAAACCATGCTCTGGCCCCGGAAAGCGCCGGCTGCGCACGTCGGCGGCATAGGCGGCAATCGCCTCGGCGGCCTGCTGGCCAAGGTCGGCGTAGCGTTTGACGAACTTGGGGCGGAAATCGGTGAACAGGCCCAGCATGTCATCCACCACCAGCACTTGCCCGTCACAACCCACGCCCGCACCGATGCCGATGGTGGGGATGGTCAGGGTTTGCGTGATGCGGGCGGCAAGGCCAACCGGCACCTTTTCCAACACGACGGCAAAGGCACCCGCCGCCTCGACCGCACTTGCGTCGGCCATGACGCGGTCAGCCTCGCCGTCGCGACCGACGACCTTGTAGCCGCCAAGGGTGTTGACCGATTGCGGGGTCAGGCCGATATGGGCCATCACCGGGATCCCGCGCCCGGTCAGAAAGGCGATGGTTTCAGCCATATGCCTGCCACCCTCCAGCTTGACGGCAGGCGCGCCGGTTTCCCCGATCAGGCGGGCGGCGTTGCGGAAAGCCTGTTCGAGGCTTGCCTCATAAGTCCCAAACGGCATGTCGATCACCGCCATCGCACGGGTCAAGCCGCGCATCACGG
>JAYTQA010000411.1:0-39819 GCA_043746955.1 bacterium
CTGCCCGGTCGGGTTGTTGGGGTTGGTCAGAAAGATCAGCCTTGTGCCATCCGTTACCGCATCGGCAAGCGCCTGCATCGGCAACCGCCACCCCTCCGCCTCGACCCGTTGGACCGTGACCACCTCGGCCCCAATCGCCTGCCCCAGCACGGCCGCTTGTGGCCAGCCCGGGCTTTCAATCACAATCCGGTCGCCGGGCTGGACCAGTTGCAGAATCGCCAGATAGTTCGCCTCGGCAGCCCCCGCCGTGATCAGAACATCGTCGGGCGTGCAAAGCCCGGCCAACCCGGCTTGGGCGATCACCGCAGACCGCAGCGCCGGCAGCCCTTGAAACGATTTCTGGTTCCAATCCAGCGACATGTTCGGGTCAAGGTCGGCCAGAAAATCGCCCAAAACCGGCGAGCGTGCCAGCGAAAAGCCGACGATAGCCTCTGGCTCGGCGGCGGTCGTGTCCAGCAGATACTGGAAAAGCGGATGGATCTTGACTTTCATAACCGCATTGGCTCATCTGACGTGTGGAGGATTGTTGAATGATTGCAATGGATTATGCAATGGATGCGCCGATCTCTCTGGCCGTGCTGGACTATGGCCTGTTTCGGGTCCACGCCGATGGACGGGTGATCGGAATCTGCGGCTTTCTGATCCGCACCGCTGCGGGCAAGAACATCCTGGTTGATACCGGCTTTCCCCAGAAATATGCCGATGACACCGTGGGCGCTTCGGCTGAGGACGGCTTGGGCGCGTTCGGTGAGGTTCTGAGCCTGACGCCGGACAACCTTCCCGACGGGCAGCTGCGCAAATTGGGGCTGGCGAAAACCGACATTGATCTGCTGATCATCACCCATTCCCATATCGACCATGTCGGTGGCATCGCCGATTTTCCGGGTGTGCCGATTCTGATTGCCGCCGCTGAACGCGCGCTGCCCAAGCCGTTGTACTGGGGCCAAATCAGGCCGATCGACTGGCCCGACGCGGAATATCTGCTGGTGCATGACGATTTCGACCTTTTGTCCGGCCTGCGCGTCCTGTTGGCCCCCGGCCATACGCTGGGCCAACTGGCGCTGCTGATCACCTTGCCCGAAACCGGGCCGGTGCTTTTGACCAGCGATGCCATCTCGCGCCCAGCCGAGATTGCGGAGGGATATCTGACCGACGCCGACCCCAAGCTTTCGCTGGCAACGGCAGCGCGGCTGCTCGACCTTGCGGCGAAAGCGGGCGCGTTCGTCATTTACGGCCATGCGCCAGACCAATGGCCGGTGCTGCGCAAAGCCCCTGCGGTTTACCTTTAGCGCACATCCCGGCCCTGATTGAGGATGATGACATTGCCACTGCAGACATCGCCAAGCGGAGAGACCAGAAAACCCACCCATCCGGCAATTTCCGCCGGCTGCATCGCGCGGCCATGCGGCATCTGCGCTATCGCCCGCGCCAGCACGTCTGCGGTCAACACTTTGAACAACGGGGTTTCGGTCATCGCTGGCGCAAGGGAGTTCACCGCGATCTGATCTTTGGCGTAACGACGGGCCAAGTCCTTGGTCAGCGTATCCAAAGCCGCTTTGCTCGCCCGGTAATGCGGCGGATCGAACACATCGAAATTATAGGCGCCATTGGACGAGATGTTGACGATCTTGCGCACGCCGGGCCGCCCCAGCATTTGCTTGACCGCCTGCTGACAGCAATGGAAGGCCGAGGAGAAGTTGACCGCCATCTGTCGGTCAAGCTCTTCGGCCGGGATGTCGGGAAAGCTGGACATAAAGCAGGTGCCCGCGTTGTTGACCAGCACATCGACGCCGCCGAAGCGTTCGGAAATAGTCGCGAACGTGCGGGCAATCTCTGCCGGTTGGGCCAAATCGACGGTCATCGGCGTGAAGCCGTCGCCAGAGATTTGTGCAACCTCGTTCAACCCTGCAGCATCCAGATCCAGCCCGACCGCGTGCAACCCATCCGCCATCAAGCGGCTGACAAAGGCCCGGCCAAGACCGCCCGCCGCACCTGTGACAACCGCGATGCGTTGGGTCATGTCATTGTCCTTTGTTCCACCAAGCGTCGTCCGCTTCGCAATTTATGTCAATGAATTCAAACAGCACTTGGCAAGCAGAATGGTGCCCTTTCACGGCATTTTCTGCACCCGGGTGCCCGGTCTGAAGCGTCTGCCAATCCAAACCCCCGACATAACGCCTGCGCGGCCTGGCTGGCAAAGCAGGTGTAACTGTCCTGATCAGCGGGGCGTCAGATGCAACTCTTCGCTCAGGGCCCGGATCAGCAGGTCAAGCTGGCCTTGCGCGGTATAGCCCTGCACCGAAACCCGCACGACGCAGTGGTTCTGCCAAAGGTAGCAGGGAATTTCGATGTGCCAGTGGTCGATCAGCCGGTCTTTGAGCCAGACCGGATCACACGCGGGCACCGGGATTGCCACCATCTGGGGCGCACAGAATTCGGGCGATGAAAACCCGGCCAGCCCGGTCAACCGGGCCATCCGCCGGGCGGTGTCCTGCGCCATCTGCTGGCATTGGCGGGCGACGGCGTCCCAGTTGTGCGCCCGGCGAAATTCCAGCGCCTTGGGCACTGTCAGCCAGGCGGCAGGGTCGCGGGTGCCCTGATGCTCCAGGCTGTCAACAAAAGCGGTGCTGAAAAACGGTCCGGGGTCGGCACCGGATTTGCCAATTTGCCAGCCGTGGCTGATCACCAAGGGGTTGATCATCGCCTGCATTTCGGGGCGGACATATAAAAACGCCGAGCCTTTGGGTGCCATGAGCCACTTATGGCAGTTACCCGCGTAGAAATCGGCCCCAAGTGCATCGAGGTTCAACGGAATGTGGCCGGGCGTATGGGCGCCGTCGATCACGGTCCAGATGCCGCGCGCCCGCGCTTCGGCCACAGCCGCCTGAATCGGCAAGACCAGGGCGGTGGCAGAGGTGATGTGCGACAAGAACAGCACGCGGGTTTTAGCTGTCATGCCGGCCAGTACGGCGTCGGTGAAACCATTGGCCGAGGTCAGCGGCAATGGCACCGCGACCACGACAATCTTGGCCCCGGTGCGCTGGCAGACATAGGCCCAGGTTTTCTCCAATGCGGCATATTCGTGGTCGGTTGTCAGAATCTCGTCGCCCGGTTGCAGGTCCAGCGACTGCGCCACCACGTTCAGCGCTTGGGTTGCGTTGACCTGCCCGACCAGATTGTCGGGCTGGCTGCCCAATTCTGCGGCCAAGGCGGTGCGGGCGGCCAACATCCAACTCGACAGACCGCGTTTTGGGTCCATAAAAGCGACCGGCTGCCGTTCAAGCTGCACTTGCCAGTCCTGATAGGCCTGAAACACCGGCTTGGGGCAGGCGCCATAAGACCCATGGTTCAGAAAGACCACATCAGGGTCCAAAAGGAATTGTTTGGCCAGATTGTCGTTCATTGCATCCTCTTTCAGCGCGCCTTCAGCGTGGGGTCCAGCGCATCACGCAAGCCGTCGCCAAAAAGGGTGGTAGCCAGCACCGTGATCGCCAACGCCGCCGTGGGGAAAACCGCCATATGCCAGTAAAAGTACATGAAATTCATCCCGGTGTTGATCATCTGCCCCCAGCTTGGCGTGGGGGGTGGTACGCCGATGCCCAGGAAAGACAGGCTCGCCTCCAGCATCATCGCCATCGGAATCGACAAAACGAAGCCCACAATGACCGGCGAGATGGCGTTGGGAATCAGATGGCGGCGGATGATGTAGGTCGGGCTTGCGCCAAGCGCCTGCGCGGCCCGGACATAGTCTTTTTCCCGAAAGGATTTGATCTGGGCGCGCACCAGGAGGCAAACCTGCACCCAGCCGAACAGGGCCGCGACGGTAACGATGGTCAAAAATCCGCCGCTGGTCAGCGCCCCCAGCAGCATTGCGGCCAAGAGCGGTGGGACGACCGAAAACAGCTCGATCAACCGCATGATGAACCAGTCCGCGGCCCCGCCGTAATAGCCCGCAATGGCTCCCAGCGGCAGGCCTATTGCCACCGAACAGATCGCGGCGGAAAAGCCGATGCTGAGCGATACCCGCGCCCCAAACACGATGCGGGTAAAGAAATCGCGGCCCAGATCATCCACACCGAACCAGAATTGGCCCGACGGGAAAGCCAGCGCCTGCGACAGATAAAGCTGCGCGTCATAGCTGGTCGGCGTGATCAACGGCGCAAAGATTGCAGCAAGGATCACCACCGCCAGCACGATGCCCGACGCCAGTGCGGCCTTGTTGGCGCGAAACCGCAGCCAGGCTAGGCGGCGCGGCCCAAGGTGCGGGCGGTCAGCGGGCCGCTCGGGGGCCAGGACCACCGTCATTTGCGCGCTCCGGTCCGGATCCTTGGGTCCAAGAAGGCATAGGCGATGTCAGACAACAGATAGGCCACGCAAAACATCATGGTAATCATCAGGATCAGCGCCATTTCCAACGCGTAGTCCCGCTGGCTGATGCTGCTGACGAAATAAGCCCCGAGGCCAGGCACCCGGAACATCGCCTCGACAAAGATCGACCCGGTGGCAGTACCGATGAACATCGGCAGAAACACGGTGACCATCGGCAGCGAGGCGTTGCGTAGCACATGCTGGAACAGGATGCGGCGTTCGGGCAGTCCCTTGGCTTGCAGCACCATGACAAACGGTTTGGTCAACACATCCAGCATCGCGGCACGGGTGTAGCGGGCATAGGTGGCCATCGGGATCGTGGCATAGGCCACGATCGGCAAAATCCACTTCTGCGGCTTGCCCCAGCCGCTGGCAGGCAGCCACCCCAGCCAAACCGCAAAGATCAGGATCAGCAGCATCGAGGTGACAAAGACCGGAATTGTCAGCCCCAGCGTGGCAAACCCCGACGCCAGATAATCGACCCAACTGTTGCGCCGCAATGCCGCAGCCATGCCCAGAAGTATGCCCAACGGTGCGCCGATCAGCACGCCCAGCCCGCCCAGCGTCAGGCTTGGCACCCAGGCCCGGCCCAACAGTTGCAGCACCGTCTCGCCGGGGCTTTGGAACGGTACGCCAAAGTCAAAATGCAAGACCCCCCACATATAGCGGAAGTACTGCTCTGGCAGCGGCTTATCCAGACCCATCGACGCCATCAGCTTGGCCCGCACCGCTGCGGAGACCGGCATGTCATGGCCATCAAAAGGCCCGCCGGGGACTGCGTGCATCATCAGGAAAATCACGATGGAGACGACCACAAAGGTGATCAAGGTCGAGGCAAGACGGCGCAGGATGAACAGGATCATGCGGCTACTCCACCAGAGTTTCGACAAGGTGGCCAGGGCCGCACGGCATCAGCAGCCGGTCGCCGGCCTTGAGCGTCATACTGGCCGCCATCCGGGGCACCGCAGCGGCCATAGCGACCGGGTCGGGAAAGCTGCGACGACCGCGCTCTGCCGGGTTTAGCACCGGGATCGCATCCAGAAGGGCGCGGGAATACGGGTGCCTTGCGCCCGAAAACAGCGCCTCGGTCGGCGCTTGTTCGACGATCCGCCCGCCCTGCATCACGGCCACCCGGTCGGTCAGGGCGCGGATCACACTCAGGTCATGGCTGATGAACAAGATGGCCAATCCCATATCACGCTGCAGGTCCATCATGAGGTTGATGATCTGCGCCTTGATCGACACGTCCAGCGCCGAGGTTGGCTCATCCGCGACCAGAACGGACGGCTCCAGGATCAGCGCCCGCGCAATCGCCACCCGTTGGCGCTGGCCACCCGACAACTCATGCGGATAGCGGGCGGCGTGGTTGCGGTGCAGACCCACGCGGACCAGCCAATCCAGCGCCGTCTTGCGCCGTGAACCAGCGTTGCCCAAACCGTGAATGTGCAGCGGTTCGCCGATGATCTGTTCCAGCGTCATCATCGGGTCGAGCGCGGAATAGCTGTCCTGAAACACCACCTGCATCCGGCGGCGAAACGGTTTCAGCGCCGCAGAGTCAAGGTCTGTGATATCGGTACCTGCCACCAGGATGCGGCCAGCGGTTGGTTCGGTCAGCCGCAGCGCCATCATGCCGGTGGTGGTTTTGCCAGACCCGCTTTCGCCGACCAGGCCGAGGATTTCATTGGGCATCAACGCGAGGTTGACATCTTGCACGACGGTGTGGTCAGCGGATTTGGCAAACAGGCCCTGCCCCGCCTTCAGCCGGTAGGTTTTTGACAGCGATTGCAGCTCCAGCGCGGGGATCACGTCGCCTCTGATCAGGTCGGCTTTGATCACAGCGGCTTTCATCAAGGGGGCTTTGATCACTCTGGCCTCCAGCAGGCGAGCACCCGGTCATGGGCGGCGACCAAAGGCGGCATTTCGGCGGCGCAAACCGCGACGGCTTTGATGCAGCGCGGATGGAACGGGCAACCGGTCGGCGGGTGCGCCGGATCAGGCGAGGCCCCGGCAATTTCCGACAACCGCTGCTTGCCGGGGGTCTGGCCGGGAATGCTGTTCAACAGCGCGCGGGTATAAGGATGGCGGGGGGTGTCGAACAGCGCCTGAACCGGCGCGGCCTCCATGATACGGCCACCATACATCACGATAACCCGGTCGACGGTCTCGGCCACGACGCCAAGGTCGTGGGTGACCATGACCAGACCCATGCCAATTTCGGCCTGCAAATCCTTGATCAGTTGCAGGATTTGCGCCTGCACGGTCACATCCAAAGCGGTGGTGGGTTCATCGGCAAACAACACCCGCGGGCGGCACGACAGTGCCATGGCGATCAGCGCGCGTTGCAGCATGCCCCCGGACAACTGGTGCGGGTAGCTTGCCAAAACACCTTTGGGATTGCGGATTTCAACCCGGGCCAGCAGCGCCTCGGCCGCTTGTCGCGCCAAAGCTGCCGACATCTGGCGGTGGGTGCGGAGGGTTTCGGTGATCTGGTGGCCGATCGTGAACACCGGGTCAAACGCGCTCATCGGGTCTTGGAAAATCATCGCGGCGGCAGAGCCGCGAATGGTGGACAGGTCCGATTTGGAAGCACGCAGGATGTCGACGCCGCAAAGGCTTAGCCTGTCCGCGGCAACCAGCGCGGGCGGCTCGCGCAAAAGACGCAGCGCGGCCATGCAGGTCACCGATTTGCCAGAGCCGCTTTCGCCAACGATGCCAAGACTTTCGCCCTGATCCAGCGTCATGCTGATGCCACGCACCGCTTGCACCTGCCCGTCAGGTTGGGCAAAACTGACGGTCAGACCTTCGATCTCCAGAAGCCGCATGTATTTGCTTTCACAAAAATCTCCGGTGCTTTCCTGAAAATCTCCGGCCCAAGGAAAAGCGCCTTGGGCCGGAGGACAGGCCTACGGCTTGTCGATGTGGGTGTAGAAATACAGCCCCAACTGACGCAGAGGGGTGAAGCCCATCCGGTTGGGCGTGGCACCTTCGCCGGTCAGGCCTTTGGACACCACGGCATTGGTGATCGGGTGCACCAGCGGGATGAACGACGCGTTGTCGATCAGCACCTGTTCAGCGGCCTGGTACAGCTTCACCCGTTCGTCCCAGTTCGGGTTGCTGTCGGCCTTGGCGACCAGATCGTCATAGGCTTTGACATGGTGGTCGTGACGGCCGCCGTTATAGAAAATGCCATAGAAGTTTGACGGATCAAGATAGTCGTATTCGTAGGGGGCCAGGAACAGGTTGTTCTTTTTCTTCAACATGCCCTCCATCCAATCCTTCTGCGGCAGCATCTTGATGTTCATCGTGATACCGAGAATGGTTTTGAACTGGGCCTGCAGGTATTGCAGCATCGGCGCGGTGATCGCACCGTTATAGCCGCCTTGGTCGCGAAACCAGATTTCAATTGGCGGGAAACCCTTGCCGTCCGGGTAACCCGCTTTGGCCATGTAATCCTTGGCTTTGGCCGGGTCAAAGACTGCCTCATCGGCAATCGCTTGGTTGAAGCCCGGATAGCCGGGGGCCAGCAGCGACTTGCCCGGAATTGCCAGGTCTTTCAGCACGGTCGAGGTCAGCTCATCCCGGTTGATCGCATATTGCAGCGCTTTGCGGACGTTGATGTTGTCAAACGGGGCAGAGTTCAGATCGAAGGCGATGTAGGACACCGCAAACACCGCGTTCTTGGTGTTCTGGCCGGGGAACTGCTTGTCGACAAACGGAATCTGGCCCGCATTCAGGTAAGAAAAGTCAGCCTCACTCGCCATGAACGCCGGCAGGCCGACTTCCGGTTGGCCCAGCGAGGGATCAATGCTCAGCTCATCCACCGTCGGCTGCCATGGGCCGGTGTATTTCGGGTTCTTCACCAGAATCATCGCGTTGTTCGATTTCTCCCAGCTTTTGACCATGAACGGGCCAGAGGCGACCAGCGTGTCGACATTGGCGGCCCATTCGTCGCCGACCTTGTCCCAGACATGCTTGGGCACCGGATACCACAGGCTGACCACACCGGGCAGATAGGGTTTCGGCGTTTCGGTCTGCACGACGATGGTGTGATCATCGGGGGCGCTGATGCCAAGGGTCGACACATCCGCCTTGCCATCGGTCACCGGGCCCCAGTTCTTGATATTGCCGGCATAGCCCCAGTACCAGGCGAAGTCGTAGCCTTCGGTCGCGGCCCGTTGCAGCGCGAAGATATAATCGCTGGCCTTCAAAGGCTCGCCATCGCTCCACACCAAACCATTGCGCAGCTTGAAGGTCCAGGTCAGGCCATCGGCGGACTGGGCCCAGCTTGCTGCGGCAAGACCGTTGAGGTCAAAGTTCTTGTCAAAGCTGGTCAGCGGAAGCTGAATGACCTCGGGGTTGCCCGCGCGGGCGTAGACGGTTTTCATATAGTCCATATAGGTGCCAGCGGTGGAATCCCCCGCCGCGTAAACCACCTTCTGCGCCGCAGCCGGTGAAGCAAGTGCCAAGCCCAAGGCGAAAGTGGCAGCAAAATTCCGCAAAAACTTCATAGTGATCCCTCTCTGGTTGAACAAGCTGTTGGCGTTAAAGCCCTGGTTGGCTCCGGCGCGGATTGTGGTGATTGACATATGTCTGACAAATTAGCGCCCTGCAGGCAAACGGATTATTGGGTCGGGTCCGGCACAGGCGCGGCGGACCGGGGGTGCCAGACCGGGGGTGCCAGACCGGGGTGCCAGACCGGGGTGCCAGACTGGGGTGCCAGACTGGGGTGCCATCAGACCACCAGCCTGCCGCCCGACCAGGTCACCCGTGCCGGTCGATCTGGGTCGATTGCGACTGTCACCGCGCAGCCGGCATATTCGACCCGCAGGTTGCAGGGTCGGGCTGCCCGCAGCGTGGCGGACAGCAGTTGTGCGCTGTTCCAAGCCACATCCACTTCCACTCCGCCCCGGACCCGGATGCCGGTCACGAAACCTTCAGGCCAATCGGGCGACAGTGCGGGCAGCAGCAAAACGCGGCCCCGCCGGGATTGCACCAGCATTTCCAGCACCCCTGCCGCCCCGCCAAAGTTGCCGTCAATCTGAAACGGCGGATGCGCGTCAAACAGGTTGGGGTAGGTCCGGTCGGGGCTGAGCAGGCGGGTCAGAACTGCTGCGGCCCGCGCCCCGTCGTGCAACCGCGCCCACAGGTTCAACCGCCAGCCAATCCCCCAGCCGGTCGCATCATCGCCGCGCAACTCCAGCGATTTGCGGGCTGCGGCGGCGAGATGCGGGGTGCGGTCCAGATCAATCTGCTGGCTCGGGTAGAGGCCGTAAAGATGCGAGACGTGGCGGTGCAGCGGTTCGGGCACCGCCAGATCCCAATCCTCGGCCCATTCCTGCAACTGGCCCGCAGCACCGATCCGGTCCGGGCGCAGGCGCTGCCGTGCGGCCTGAACCGTGGCGCGAAAGTCGGCATCCCGCCCCAAACTGGTGGCGGCTTCGATCACGCCGTCAAACAGATCGCGCAGGATCTGGCCGTCCATCGCGGGGCCCGCGCACAGCGAACTGCCGAACGGGTGGGTGTTTTCCGGGGAAAGCGAAGGGCAGGTGACGAGGGTGTCGCTGCCAGGTTGGGTCACGAGGTAATCCAGCAGAAATTCCGTCGCCCCCTTCATCAGCGGATAAGCCCGCGCCAACAGGGCCGCATCGCCGGCAAACTGCACATGGTCCCACAGTTGCGCGCAAAGCCACGCGCCGCCCATCGGCCACAGGCCCCATTGCGGGCCATCGACCGGGCCGGTGGCGCGCCACAGGTCGGTGTTGTGATGCAGAACCCAACCCTTTGCACCGTAATGGGCTTGCGCCATGGCTTGCCCGGTCTGGGCGACATCTTCGATGAGCGCGATCAACGGCTCGAAACACTCGGCGATGTTGGCCGGGTCGGGCAGCCAGTAGTTCATCTGCAAGTTGATGTTCGCGGTGTATTTGCTGCCCCAGGAGGGCCGGGTTTCCTCATTCCACAGGCCCTGCAAGTTGGCGGGCTGGGTGCCGGGGCGCGAAGCGGTGATCATCAGATAGCGCCCGTATTGGGTGAACAGGGCGGCCAGCCCCGGGTCACTGCCGTTGGCGTAGTGCGCGACCCGCTGGTTGGTGGACCGGGCGGATGCGGGGCCAAGGTTCAACGCCAAGCGCCGGAACAGGCGGCGATGTTCGGCGAGGTGTTCAGGCAGTAGCGCGTCATAGGGCATGGCAGCCGCCGCATCCAGCCGCGCGGTGATCAAGGCCGAGGGATCACCGCTGACATCGTCATAGCGCCGAAAGCTGGTGGCCGCATCGACGAGGATCACGGCACTATCGGCGTGACGGACCCGCAGGACATCAGAGCCGTAGGTGACAGTGCCCCCGTCAGCGATCAGCCGCGCCTGATAGGCAAAGCGCAAAGCCCCCGCGATGCCGCTTTCGCGGCGGTTGGTGCCGGTGAAGCTCAAGCTGCCCGCCGCACCATCCTGCACCTCGCCGGGTTGCGGGCTGGCAAGCGCCACATCGACGAACACCGAACCGGGCCGGTCGGCGGTGATGCGGTAGATGATGACGCCGCTGACGGCGCTGGCAAAGCATGCGCGGGTAAAGGTGACACCGCCGCTGCTGTAGCGCGTCGTCGTAACAGCGCTGTCCAGATCAAGCGCGCGCCGGTAATCCGCCGCCTCCATCGGGTGATGAAAAGTGAGCCAGACATCGCCAATCGGCTGGTACGAGGTTTGCAGATAAGGCTTGGCCATCATGTAATCATGCGCCACAACCTCAGCTTGCGCATATTTGCCGGCAAAGATCAGTGCGCGGACCTGTTCCAGATGCCCCAGAGCATCCGGGTTGATCGGCTGATAGGGGCCGCCGGTGTAAAACGTGCTTTCGTTCAGCGCCAGCCGTTCGCGCGCTATGCCGCCAAATACCATCGCCCCCAGACGGCCATTGCCAATCGGCAAAGCCTCGGTCCACACCGCAGCCGGGTCGGTGTACCAAAGTTCAAGGTTGGTCATGGCCGCCCCGCGCAATCAGGTTTCAGCCGCGCGCCGCCTTGGGCAAACAAAAGCGCCTGCGCCACCCGGAACCCGACCCGGATCACCTCGCCGGGCTTGGGGCGGGGCCGGTCGCGCGCCTCCACCACCAGCGCCTCGCCCGAGGCCAGTGTGCCGTAGACATACCGGGTGCCGCCCAGATTTTCGACCACCTCGACCGCGACATCCAAACTCGCATCGGCCCCGTCGGGCAAGCCCAGATGTTCGGGCCGGATGCCGACCAACAGGCGTTCGCCCACCGGCAAAGCCAGACCGGACACCGTCATTTCGGCACCCGCTTGCAGGGCAATCCGGCCATCAGCCGCATGGGTCGCCTGCAGAAAGTTCATCCGGGGCGATCCGATGAAACCTGCCACGAACATATTGGTCGGATTATCATACAAATCATCCGGCGTGCCGGTCTGTTCGATCCGGCCATCCTGCATTACCACGATCCGGTCGGCTAAGGTCATCGCCTCGGTCTGGTCATGGGTGACATAGACCATCGTTGACCCCAATGTCTGGTGCAGCTTGGCAATTTCCAGCCGCATCGAGACGCGCAGTTCGGCGTCGAGGTTGGACAGGGGTTCGTCGAACAGGAACACTTCGGGGTCGCGCACAATCGCCCGGCCAATCGCCACCCGCTGACGCTGCCCGCCGGACAGTTGCGCCGGTCGGCGTTTCAGCAGGGGCTCGATCTGCAATGTGGCTGCGGCCACGCCCACCCGCTTGGCGATATCTGACCGCGACAGACCGGCCATCTTCAGGGAAAAGCCGATATTCTGTTCGACATTCATATGCGGATAAAGCGCGTAGTTCTGAAACACCATGGCCACGCCGCGCGCAATCGGGTCAGCGTCATTCATCCGCACCCCGCCGATCCGCAATTCGCCAGAGGTGATCGGTTCCAGCCCGGCGATCATCCGCAACAAGGTGGATTTCCCGCAGCCCGATGGCCCGACAAACACGGTAAACTCGGTGTCCTTGATCGTCAGGTTCAGCCCGTCAAACACCCGCACCGCACCATAGCTCTTGCCAACGTCTTTCAGGTCGATTTGCGCCATGGTCACTCCACTTTATCGGATCAGACGAGCAGTCGGGTCGAGCCGCGCAGGATAAGGTCGCAGTCGAGTGTTACGGTATGCGGCACCTGACCCTCGGTGTTAGCCAGGGTTGCCACCAGCATGTCGGTGATGCTTTCGGCAATCCGCGCATGGGGTTGCGCAATCGCCGTGATGCCCGCCTCGTGCAGGCGAAACAGCGCCACATCGTCAAAGCTGACCAGCGACAGATCGTCGGGCACCTTCATGGCCTTGGCCTTCAGCCAGGTCAGGGCACCGACCGCAATCTGATAGTTTGAACAAAATAGCGCGGTGGGCGGATCGGGCAGCGCCATCAGCGTCTGGACGGTTGCGACGGCGCGGTCAGCCCCCCAACTGTTCGGGCCCTTGCTATAGGCCGGGTCAATCGCCAGACCCCGGTCGCGCTGCGCAGCCTCGTAGCCCGCCATGCGCAACCGGGCAGAGCTGTCGCGCAGATCGCCGGTCAGAATGGCGATGCGGGCATGGCCAAGGTCGATCAGATGGCTGACAGCGCGGTAACTGGCGCGAAAATTATCCACCACCACCCGGTCAGCGGCGATGCCCGCAATGTCGTTGTTGTAGATCAGCACCGGCACCCCTTGCCGGGTCAGGGCATCGACCTCGGGGTAGGTGACATGGGTGCCGTCCATGATCAGCGCGTCAACCCGCTGGGTCGCAAAGAACTCCAGAGCCTCATGAAATTCGCGCGGTTCGTTGGAGTGGCAATAGGTGAGCAGCGCGCGCGAGGTGCGGCGCACCGACCGAGCGAGGTTTTCCAGCACCAGCGCATGAAACTCGTCAAAGGCCGGCACCAGAAAGCCGATGATATGGGTCTTGTCGGTCTTCATTGCCGCAGCCACCGCGTTGCGCCGGTAGCGCAGCTTGGCAATCGCCTGTTCGACTTGGTTCTGGTTCGACCGCCGCACCGTATACCCGTTGAGGTAGCGCGACACCGTGCCGACCGCGACCCCGGCCAGTTCGGCCACATCGGTGATGGTCGGCGCCCGCTTTGGCCCGTCTGCCGCTGGTTCGCTGTCGTCCGCCATGCTATCCATTCTGCTTGTCAGGTTGGGCCAACCGGTTATCCAGTCCGCCAAACCAACGCCAGTGCACGCGCCACCTTATGCACCGTCAAAAACCAAGGCGGCGTGGATGTGCAACCGGGGCAGCGTCACCACGATCTGGCCATCGGCATCTTGCGCCCAATCCACGGCCAAGCCGGTGGCCGCATCATAAACTCGGGCCGGTGCAGGCAGGCGGAGCTTGACGGTGACAGGTCCGATGGCGGGCACATCCTCGATCATCTCCATGACGCGAACCTCGCCCGCCGCATTGCGGATGGCTTTGCCGCGCACCTGAGGGGCCGCATAAAGCAGGTGGAGGACGTGGCGGTTGCTGGCCGTCTGCCGGGTCAAAGTGGCACGGCCGGAGGAGGGCAGATCGGTGGTAAACGCTGGTTTAGGCACCAGCCGGTCCAACAGGCCCCGGATGATGTATTTGTACAACGGCTGGCCGATGTCGTGGTACATCCGAAAGATCGGATATGCCACATAAGCGCAGCCGTTGTGTTCGGTGACGGCGGCACCCAGAGGAGCGGCTGCAACATCGTCCGGTGCGTGCTGGTGCGAGGAGAAGTGTTTGTAGGACCGGTTGAAATAGGGCGGCACGATGACAGCCAGCACATTGGCGTTTGACGCGGTGATCGTCTGCGCGGTGGCATAGGCCACAAACGGCGCTTGCGGCAAACCTGAATCCAAGCCCGCGCCTGCCTTGATGTAGGACGGATTGAACGCCACCGGCTCCCCCCGGCTGATCCCTAGGTCCAGCGCGAAACTGCCGGTTGCGGGGTCGATCCCCGACAGGTCCGACAGCAGCAGTTTGCCACCCTGCGCACAGTAGGCTTGCAGCTGTGCGCGCAGGTCGGCGTCGACCGGAATGTCATCGGGCAGGATCAGCAGGCGGTAGGCGGCGAAGCTAGCAAACCGGTCGATCACGTCGAACGGACGTTTCAGCTCTTGCAGCATCTGCGCCGCACCATCGTCGCTTTCGTGGTTGCGGCGGTATTCGGGGTGGAAATGTTCGGCTGACAGGATGGCTATTTCCGACACCTGCACCGCACCTTTCAGGTAAGGCTCCATCTGTTCCAGCCGGGCGTAGGCCGGGGCGATGGTGGCGTAGGTGTCATGGTTGATCGCACCGCTCGGGTGCAACTGATCGCCGACCAGACATTTCGCCCCCAGGGCCGCCATCTGCATCACCTCGTATTCCAAGGCTTGGGGGTGTTTGAAGCCGCCAAACTCGCCCCAAGTGGTGTGGAATTTGCCGGTCTGGCCCAGAAAATCAAAGCCCAGCGTCGCGGCATAGCGGGCCGAGGACGGAAAGTGGTCATAGCCCCAGCCGCCGGTCGGCAGGCTTTCAATCTCCAGATGGGTGTAGGTCGAAAACCGGTCGGCTCCGGCCTTGTTGATATGGCCAAAGTTGTAGAACACCCGCAGATTGGGGAAGCGTTGAAACAGCATGCCGCTGATATCCTGACGGAATTTCTCGTTGACCGCCTCGTCATTACTCAGCCGGTCGGCCGGGTTCAACGGGTCAAGACCTAAGCTGTGCATCCGGGCCAGACAGGCATCGCAGACGCAGCCATGGGTGCCGACAATGTCGAAGAACAGGCCTTGGGTCGGATACCGGGTTGCCACCTCGCGGGCCTGTTCCAGCACGTAATCGCGGTATTCGGGATGGTTCAGGCAAATGGTATGCCAGGCCGGGCTAAGCTGTTTCAGCGCAGAGGGGTCACCGCCCAAGGCGTTGTGATAGCTGTTGGTCGCACTGACCACCCGCCATTCGGGATGCGCGCGCGCCGATCGTTCATCCCACTGCACGGTGATGTAGATCGGGGTTTCAATGTCTGCCGCAGCACAGGCCGCCACCATTTCGCCCATCAGATCGGGCCGGGCCAACTGCGGATGCGGATAGCCGATCTTGGTCGGATAATACGACCAGCCGTGATGGCATTTGGCGAAGATGGTGATCGAATTCACATGCGCGGCCTTCAGCACCGCCACGAAATCTGTGGCGTCAAATTCGGCCCCGATCGCCGGAATATGTTCCGAGGTGTGGAAATCCAGATGGATCTGGCGATAGCGCAAGGGTTTGATCGGGCGGGCAGGCGACATGGTCATTCCTTGGTTCCGGCACGGCTGGTGGCACCAACCGCGAATTGACGTTGAAAGACGACGAAGATCAGCAAGGGCACCGCCGTGGTGACAATTGCCGCGACGGCTTGCAGATCGAAGTTCAGATCATGGGTGCCTGCGATGCCGACAAACACCACCGGCAAGGGCTTTTCGGTCCGCAAGTACAACAGCGGGATCAGCAGCGAATTCCAGCAGAACAGGAATTGCAGGATGCCAAGCGCAAAGATCGGGCTGAGCGAATTGGGCAGCACGACGCGGAAGAAGGTTGAGATAGCGCCGCAGCCGTCGATCCGGGCGGCCTCGGTCAGTTCTTTCGGGAAATCCTCAAGGAAGTTTTTGACCAGAAAGATCGACCAGGCAAAGCTGAGGCCGACGTAAGGGATCAGCACCGCAAACAAGGTGTCGATCAGCCCGGTGCTGCGCCACAGCTGGAACAACGGGATGATGATCACCTGTTGCGGCAAAACGAACGCGTTGATGATGATGACCAGAAGCGTGCGGCGGAACGGGAAGCGCAGGAATTGAAACGCATAAGCGGCGGCGGGGGTCAGGATCATCGTGCCGAGGGTTGCGAGCCCCGCCAGCTTGGCCGAGACAAGGATGCCGTTGGCGAGCGGATATTTGCTCCAGATCGTCACCCAGGCGTGCAGGGTGAAACTGACCTCTTTCAGCGACCACCAGCCCGCCACCACTTCACCGGGTGGCCGGACCGAGGTGACCAAAATACCCAAAATCGGAATCGCCCAGACCAGGGCTACGATCCAGACCACCACGGGAATCCAAGCGGGGGTGCGGCCGATCATCGCACGCTCGCGGTGCGCTGGATGATGGCAGGGACCGAGACGACCAGAACCGCCAGCAGCAAGATCATGGTGGCCGCCGCCCCATAACCCAGTTTGAACTGGGTGAAGCTTTCGCGGTACATGAAATAACCCACGGTTTCGGTCGAGCGCACCGGCCCGCCCGCCGTCATCACATAGATCATGTCAAACGACCGCAAACTGCCCAACAGGTTGATGAACACCGCCACCCGCACCCCCGGCATCGACAGGGGGGCAATGATGTGACGCATGATCGCCACCGGGCGTGCGCCGTCCATATACGCCGCCTCGATGGTCGATTTGGGCACCGATTGCGCGGCGGCAAAGATCACGATCAGCGGCAGGCCGACCTGCGCCCAGGAATAGGCCACGACCAGGCACCACAAAGCGGTGTGTGAATCGCCCAACCACGGTGCGGTCAGGTTGCCCAGACCCATGACCGCCAGCGCCGCGTTCAACATGCCCCCCGCATCGGGGCGAAAAATTCCGGCCCAGATAAAGCCGGTCACCGCCTCTGATATGCCAAAGGCCGCGAAAATTACCATGCGGGGGATGCTGGTCTGGCGCGGCGCGAATGCGCAAAGGAGCGCCAACACCCAGCCGATGCCGACCGACAGAACTGTGGTGGCCAGCGTCCAGATAAACGTGGTGGCGATCACCTGCCGGAAGTTCGGGTCCGAAAACAGCGTGGCATAGTTGCCCCAACCGATGAATTTGGCTTTGCCCAAGCCTTTGATATCCCAAAAGCTCAGGCGCACGGTGTCGATCACCGGATAGATCACCGAAAACGCGAACAGCACCATCACCGGGGCCAGCAGCAGATAGGCCGCCGGCACATCGGCCACCCGAAACCTGCGGGCAGCGCCGGGCCTCTGCCGGTTGCCGCCCACAGGGATCTGCGCGCCCGCCCCGGTCATCGCAGTCTTGGCAGGGGCGGCCCTGGCCATCTCAGTACGCAGTCGCGGCCTTGGCCTCGATATCCGCCGTCACCTTGGCTATGCCGGCATCGCTGGGGTCCAGCAAGAACTTCTGCAACTGCACCCGGTATTCATCGACCAGATCGCCCGGCAGCAGATCGCCCAGCACGAATTGCAGCTTGGACTTGGCCACATTCTCCACCGCAACCGCCAGAACCGGGCCATAAAGCGCGGCATCGACCTTGTTGCTGGGCGAGGCTTTGCCCGATTTGGCAATCAGATTGGCCGCCGCCGCCGTAGTCAACCAGGCGAGAAACGCGTCAGCCGCCGCCGGATTGGCCCCGGAACTCAGGCCGACGTATTCGTTGGTATCAATGCTCGAGGTGTCATCATGGCCCACCCCCATCGCCGGGAACTGGTAGATGCTGTAATCGACCCCCTCTTTCAGGCCGATGGATTTGGCATAGGAATTGGTCCATGGCCCGATCAGATGCGAGCCGTAGGTGCCGTTTTTCAGCACGTTGTCGGTCATCATGCCGTCATCGCTGGCCAGTGCCACGCTGATGTCGCCAAACGCCCCGGCGTCAATCAACTCGCGCCACTTGACCAGCGTCGCCGTCACTTCCTTAGAGGTCCATTTCGCGTCATGTTTGGCGAGTTTGGCGGCAAAATCGGTGCCGGCGGTGCGCAAAAGCAGGGTCTCAAAGAACTCGCCATGCGACCAGACCTTGGCCCCCAGGCCGATCGGCGTGACGCCGACCTTCTTCAGCGCGGCAAAGGACGCCAGAAATTCGGTCCAGTTGACGGGCGGGGTGATCCCGGCTTTGGCAAAGGTCGCCTTGTTGTAATACAGCGCGGAGCGGTCGCCATAGGTGTGGGTGATGCCGTACAGAACGCCGCCGGTCGAGCCTTGGGTTTTCCAGCCGTCTGACAGATTTTCGCTCAACTTATGCTGGTCCCACATCGGGCCAAGGTCGCGCAACATGCCGCCGGTGGCCAGTTCGGCGCGGAAGGCGGGCCAGGCATTGATCAACAGGTCCGCCGTCTGGCCACCCAGCAGGGCAGTGCGAATGGCACCCCGCTGATCGCCGGTGCCGGTCACGGTGACGTTGGTAAACTTGACCCCGGGGTTGGCTGCGACAAAGGCCGCCTGCAATTCCTTGATCGCATCGAAATCATTGCCGCCGTTCCAGTTCAGCAGCACCACTTCGCCGCTGATACCGGCCGCATAAGCCCTTGGGGCCGCCGTCATCAAAGCTGCAACGCCGGCCCCCACCAACACATTCCGGCGGGTGATCCGGCCAGCAATGCAGCGGCCATGCGGGTTCTCTGGCAAAACTTCGCCCTTGGTCAACATAGGTGTCTCCTCCCAGAGATGATGGCTTCAGCCGAGTCTTTTCAAATTAAATGAAACGCTATCATCTTTGTCGGATAGCGCCAAATTCTTTCGTGCGATGCACCGAAATCGCGCACAGGGACCGCAACTTGGTGCGCCGCCATGCGCGTTTCGGCGCACAAAACTGGCGCATTTGCCGGGGTTATAGCGCCGGCGCTTTGCCCGATCCAGGAACCCGGACCGTTTTCAGCAGGGGCAAGCCCGACCTAAAGGGACCGCGGGGTTTACAGCCTTCCGGTGCGCGTTACCGGCGACGGGTGGGTCAGCGGGCGTATTTGGCGTCAAGCGCTTTCATCGCTTCGACATTGCCAGCCGAGCGCCCGACCGGATCGAAGTTCAGGGTTTCCTTCAGCCACACTTCGGCAATCGCCTTGGCGAGTTCAGGGCCGATCACCCGGGCACCCATGGTGCTGATCTGCGCATCGTTCGATAAAGCGGCGCGTTCGGCGGAATAGGTGTCATGGGTCAAAGCCGCGCGGATGCCGGGCACTTTATTGGCCGAAATGCACACGCCAATCCCTGTGCCGCAGACCAGAATGGCCCGGTCATAGGTGCCGGCCAGAACCGCATTAGCCACCCGTTCCGACAGGCTTGCGCAAAACGCATCCGGCCCAGCTTCGGTGCGCGATACCTCTGAGACCTCGTGTTTGGTTTTCAGATGGTCGGCCAGAACCTTGGCCAGACTCTCCCCCGCACTGTCGCCTGCAATCGCCAGTTTCATAGCACTCTCCTACAGTTTGGCGGCGCACCGGGTAAGGATGTCGAGGTAGCCTTCGACATCCCAGGCCGACCGTCCGATGAAAAGCCCGTCCACATGCGGGCATTGAATAAGCTCGGCGCAGTTGCCGGGGTTGACCGATCCGCCATAAAGACAGGGCACCTTGCGACCCAGAACCTCACGCGCCACCGCGATGATTTCGGCCTGCCGCGCATCGGCATAATCGGAACTGGCGGGCCTGCCCGTGGCACCGATCGCCCAAACCGGTTCATAAGCCAGCAGAATCGGTGCGCCCTGTTGGGCTCCCGACAACTTGGCCAAGGCCGCGCGGACCTGGGTTTGCAACACCTCTGACGCTAACCCCGCGTCGCGTTCGGCCAGGGTTTCCCCGATGCAGATCAGCGGGGTCAGCCCATGCCGGACGGCGGCTTCGGTTTTCAGACCCACGGTTTCATCGGTCTCGCCAAAGAACTCCCGCCGTTCGGAATGGCCCAATTCGACCAAGTCCAACCCGCAATCGGTCAGCATCTGGGCCGACACCTCGCCGGTCCACGCGCCGTCCTCGGCCCAATGCATGGTCTGTGCGCCGACCTTGACCGAGGTTTTGGCCAGCATGCCCTTCACCTCGCGCACCAGGGTGAACGGCGGGATGACAAATCGCTGAATGCCGGGCGGACCATCGACCGGCAGCCCCCGCGCGAAGGCCTGCGCCTGCGCCAGCGTCTTGTTCATCTTCCAACTGGTGCCGATCCAAACCTGTTTCACCCTGCCTCCGGTCGCGGTCATCTGCCGTCCGCCAACAGCGCCTTGGCGGTCCGCTCATCGGTAATCAGCCCGTGCAGACGGCCGCTCATCAAGACCGCACGGATCGCCGGCACCTTAAGCGCTCCGCCCGCGACGGCAACGATCTGGTCGGTGTCGGGGGCGAATGCGACGCCAAGCGTGCGGGCGGTCAGGGCGGTCGTCAAGACCCGGCCTTGCGCGTCGAAGAAATGGCCCAGAAGTTCGCCCACGCCGCCATCCGCGCGAATGGCGTTGATCTCTTTGGTCTCGATCATGCCCGATGACACCAACTGCGCATCCGGTTCCACCGTGCCTATCCCGGTCAGCTTAAGGCGCGCGGTACTGGCCAGCGCAAACACTTCCGCCACGCCGCGCTGCGCCAGCAACACTTCGCGGTCGCAGGCACTGTTGGCAAAGAATGGCACCGGCAAGACATAAGACTGCGCGCCGGTTTTCTCGGCAATCCGGTGCATCACGTCCTGCGGATTGGCGGAGTAGTTGCGGGTCAGGCCGCCAAACAGCGACACAAACTTCAAGCCCGGCGCATCAATCCGCGGCAGCTGCTGCACGGTGGCGGCCAAGGTGCGCCCGTGGCCAAGGCCAATCACCGGGTTATGGCCGCGCTCAATCTCGCGCCGCAGAAAGCCAGCGCCCGCCATGGCGAGTGCGCGAAACGGGATGCCCGGCTCGTCAAGGTCCGGCGCCACTTCGCACAGATCCAAGCCATAGCGGCTGGCCAGGCGGTGTTCCAGCAGGGCACATTCCACCATGTCGCCATCAATCGTGACCTTGACCCGGCCATCCGCCACCGCCCGCGCAATCAGCCGGTGCGCCTTGACACTTGGCACACCCAGCCGCTTGGCCACCGCAGTTTGGGTCAAACCGCCGACGTAATGCAGCCAGGCCGCCCGGATGGCGAGGCTTTCTTCTGGGTCATGGGGCAGGCTTTTCGGGATCATGCGCTTGGGTCGAAACCTTTGGCTGGGGGGTTCAGATATGCAGGTCGTGCACGCCGGTGTCGATGTAAGGTGCCCAGAAGGCCACGCTTTCCGCAATCTGTGCGATCACCTCACGGTCGTTCGGTTCGCGTTCCTTGAAGGACAGTTCCAGACAGATTTCGTTATCTTTCGCCCCGCCTTCGGCAAAGGCCTTCAGCAACGGTTCGGGCTGGATGCAACCCTTGGCGTTGCAGGCGGCGGTAAAGGGCAGGTGACCGCCCTTGTCGATCAGGCTTTGCTTGATGTGGATGATCGGCGAGACTTGGGGCACCGCCCGCGCCCAGGCATAGGGGTCAAAGTCATCCGGGTTGAGGCTGGTGACATCGCCATGATCAATATCGGCCATCATCCACATCGGCACCGCCATCTCTGCCGCCGAAAGCCGCGCCTGCAAAGCCATCGCACTGGCAATCGTTTCGCCAAACTCCCGCCCCACGCTCATCGGCTCCCAGAACACATAGGATAGCCCAGCCGCCTTGGCATGTTCGGCCACTTCGGCCCAGCAGTCGATGGCAATCCGGGTCAGCGCCTCACGCCGCGCCGGGTCGTCGAAATCCTGATAGGTGAAGATGGCAAACTGGGTGCCAACCGAGCTGCCGCCGAGGTTGGCGGTGATGTCGGCAAAGGTCTTGAACCAGTCCACGTAGTACCGCCGCACCTCGCGGTCCGGGTGGCCAAAGTGATTGAGCCGCCCATAAGGCCCGGTCATCCCCGACGTCACCCGCACCCCGGTCCGCGCCAAGGCGGCATTCATCTGCCGGGTCAGCCGATGGATCACCGGGGCGGGCCAGGACGGGTTGATGAACTCATGCGTCAGTTGCAGGTCGCGGATTTTCAAATGCTGCGCCACGGTGTCGATCAGATCATCCGCATCGGCAAAGCGGTTGACCAGGGGGTTGGTGTTGAGCGCGAGCGTCAGCATGTCAAAACGTCGCCTGAAACCAAGCGGAAAACGCCGCCTGTTCGCCGTTCGTCAAACGCAGGTAGTGCTTGGTCCGCCGGGTCAGCACATCTTCCGGCAGCTCTGCCCATTCGCGTGATACCAGATAGCGCGCCTCCGCCTCATACAAATGCCCGCCAAAGTGCTGGCCCAAACCCTCCAGCCCGGTGGCTGCGCGCACAATATCCTTGGTTCGCGCGCCATAAAGCCGGGCATAATGCTGCACCAGATCGCGCGGCATCCAACGGTAATCCTCGCGCAGCGTGTTGATAAAGCTTTCGTAGTCGGCGTTCAGCATCTCCCCGCCCGGCAGTTTCGCCGCACGGGTCCAGTCTGGTCCCATCTGGGGAAACACGCCCGCCAACCGGTGCATCCCCCGCTCCGCCAGTTCGCGGAATGTGGTGATCTTGCCGCCAAAGACGTTGAGCAGCGGCGCACCGCCGGTCTCATCCAGATCAAACACATAGTCGCGGGTGACCGCCGAGGGATTGCCCTTGCCGTCATCAAACAGCGGCCTGACCCCGGCATAGCTGTGCAAAACATCAGACCGCCGCAGCTTTTCCTTGAAGTAGCGGTTCACCGCGGCAATCAGATAGTCAATTTCCGCCTCATCCGGGCGAACCTCTTCCGCGCGACCCTCATAAGCCACGTCGGTGGTGCCGATCAAAGCCTTGTCGCCCTCATACGGGTTGATGAAGATCACCCGTTTGTCGTGGTTCTGCACGAGGTAAGCCTGCTGCCCGGCCCAGAACTTCGGCACAATGATGTGGCTGCCTTTGACCAGTCGCACGTTGCGGGCAGAGTTTGAGCCCGCCACCCGCGTCACAATATCCGACACCCAAGGCCCCGCCGCATTGGCAATACAGCGCGCCCGGAAGCTGCGCGTGGCACCACCTTTATCGCGGGTTTCGATCGTCCAGCCGCCGTTCTCGCGCCGCGCATGGGTGCAGGCGGTCCGGGTCAAAACCTGTGCGCCCCGCTCTGCCGCATCCAAAGCGGTCAGCACCACCAGCCGCGCATCATCGACCCAGCAATCGGAATATTCAAACCCACGCGTGTATTGGTCAAGGATCGGCGCACCTTCCGGGTCGCGCCGCAAATCCAGCGTCCGCGTCCCCGGCAGTTTTTTGCGGCCCCCCAGATGGTCGTAGAAATACAACCCCAGCCGGACCAGCCACGCCGGCCGGTCGTTGGGCGAATGCGGCAGCACAAAGCGCATCGGCCAGATGATATGCGGGGCGGCGTTCAGCAAGACCTCCCGCTCAATCAACGCCTCCCGCACCAGGCGAAATTCGTAATACTCCAGATACCTCAGCCCCCCATGCACCAGCTTGCCCGACCGCGACGAGGTGCCCTGCGCCAGATCGTCCTTTTCGCACAACACCACCTTCAGCCCGCGCCCGGCCGCATCCCGCGCAATCCCGGCCCCGTTGATGCCGCCTCCGATCACGAAAAGATCCACGATATCCGTGCCTTGCAGTTCGCTCATTTGGCGCCCCGGGCTTCGCGCAAAGCCGAAAGACCCGCCCAAGCCGGACCCAACGCCTGCCGCGCCTGTTGATAACTGGGATACAACCGGGCGTAGACGCCAGCCAGATCCGGATCGGGGGCCTCAGCCTCGCCCAGCAAAGGTGTCACCCATTCCGCCACGCAAGCCTGCATCGTCGGATACACCCCGACCGCCACCGCAGCCATCATCGCCGCCGCAGCAGCCCCGGCCTCTTCGCGCGATGACACCCGAACCGGCGCATTCACCGCCGCCGCAAGCACCCCGCGCAGGCTTTTTGACCGCGCGGCCCCGCCGGTCAACTGCAATTCTTCCGGCATGGCCCCGATCGCTGCATAACAATCCCGCATCGCCATCCCCAACCCCTCGACCACAGCGCGCAACAGGTCGGCGAAGCGGGTCGAACTGGACAGGCCAATAAACCCGTCCCGTGCGTGCGCATTCACAAACGGCCCCCGCTCGCCAGCCTCCGAGATATAGGGGTGGTAGATCAGCGCGCCGGGCGGACTGGCCGCGACCCAGGCGCCAATCAACGGCACCAGATCGGCCGGTTTGACAGGTTTGCCCAAGTCCGCCATCAACTCCGCCGCCATCCGCAACCGCCAGTCGATGTTGAGGGACGCCGCCATATTGGTTTGCACCTGCGTCACCATCCCGGGCACCGGCAGGCAGATCACATAGCCGGTGCCCCCGGCATTCAGATGCACCCCGGCCACATCGGTCGACCGCATATGCACGCCGGTCGAACCTATGGTGGAACAGGCGGCAGGCGCATCGGAGTAAACCCCCGCCCCCAACGCCGTCATCACCATATCGACATAGCCCAGACTGACCGGCGTCCCCGCCAAAAGCCCGGCCGCCTCGAACCGCCCCCGGTTCAGCTGACCCGTGGCCAACCGCTCCACCGTAGGTGCGGCCCGCGCATCCAGCCACAGCCAGGCATCCCCAACCGGAGCGTTACCCTTGTCCGCAAGCCAGGTGCCATCGCCCTGTGCGGTCACCGAAACTGCAGCGGTCCGCACAGCCAGCCCCGGAACCTTCGCTCCCAACCCTTGCAAAGCCCGCGCGCAATCCTGCCAGGTCCGGGTCAAGGATTGGGTCGCCGACCCATCCGCACCGGTCTGGTAAATGTTTGGAACCGAGCACGCCGCAAGCTGACGCCCGGCCAGATCAAAGGCCACCGCCTTGATCACCGAGGTGCCCGAATCGATCCCGATCAGGATGTCCGCCATCTCCGTCGCCCCTCTGCATCCGATATCTCACAATCATAACATAAGTACTAAATTATTTTACTGATGTAGTAATTTTTTTCAGGTAACCTGAGGTTGGTCAAATCAGATCCATCGCTCTGGCCGCTGTCGCCAAGCATCCCAGGCTTCTGGCCTCTGGGTGATATGAAATGGCCATTTTTGCTAACCTATTGCGATGGTTATGCCGATTGAGGCGCCACCGAAAATGCCGCAACGCAGCGCGTTTCGCCGCGGAAATAACCCCCCGCTGCACACCGAGAATCGCGCGAACACCGGGCTGACGGCTGCAAAACTGCGGATTGACAGGGAGCTAAATTTATAACATTATTAACTCTCTTGATACCATTACTCTATCACAAAAATTGTGAAGATCACTCGATTCGGGCTGACGGGTGGAAGGGGCCGCCACCTGCCCGACCTTGGGAGGCGACAAATGCGCAGATCACACCCGCCGTCCGGCGCGGTCTTGCAGGTCGGCTCAGATCGGGCCGGTGCAGTGCCGGCACCGTCCGCTAAAGCCGTCCGCGCATGACCGCCGCCTTTGGCCGCACCCAGATCGGTCAGTTAGGGATCGTTCTGGACCTGCTGGCGGTCATGGCACTGGACACCAAAGTCGTGATCATTGGCTCGCCCGCAGATGTGAAAGCGGCGGTGTTTGAACCTCCGGCGTTTGGTGCCAAAACCTTCCCGATCGTGCCGGCCGATGTGACCAAACGCGCCATCGACGCCGTCCTGCTCGCCAGCGCCATCGCCGCTGATCCCAAGGCTGCCGAGGCGAAATATGCCGTGGGCGGAGTCTATCCCGTCAGGCTGACCGGTGTGGCGGGCGCGGGTAAGTCCGGCATCTACTACGTCACCGTCACTGGCCTGCCTGACCCGTTGAAACGGCGCGTTCAAGCTGGTCAACCCGAAAAGCTGGCTGATCACCCCGGTTTCGCTGGAGGTGAAATGACCGCTGATGTCAAAACTGCCGAAGCGGAAAGCGCGGAAGTCGTGATGTCGGCGCGCAATGTCGCCAAATCCTACGGCAGCATTCCCGCGCTGAAAGACGTCAACTTTGATATCCATCGCGGCGAGGTCACTCCCCTCTTCGGCGAAAACGGCGCGGGCAAATCTACCCTGATGAAGATCCTGTCGGGCGTAGTGCGACCGACCTCTGGTGCGATTTTGCTGGACGGCCAGCCGATCAGCTTTGCCTCCTCCACCGATGCGCGCAACCATGGGATTTCGATTATCCACCAAGAGCTTAGCCTCGCCCCCAACCTGAACCTGCGCGACAATATCTTCATGGGGTGCGAGATTTTGGCCCGCAGCGGCGTCGACTTTGCCGAGGAGGAACGCCAGACCCGGGCGCTGATGGCCGAACTTGAGGCGCAGATCGACCCGCTGACACCGGTGCAAGACCTGCGGCTTGGCCAGCAGCAAATCGTGGAAATCGCCCGGGCTTTGTCGGTCAATTCGCGCATCCTGATCATGGATGAGCCGACCTCTGCCCTCAGCGCCACCGAGGTCGGCGTGCTGTTCAAGGTGATCCGCGACCTGACCGGACGCGGGGTGTCGATTGTCGATATCTCGCATCATCTGGAAGAGGCATTGCAGATCACCAACCACGCGGTGGTTCTGCGCGACGGCGCGCTGACCGCAAATGCGGCGCGTCGCCAGATCGACCTTAACTGGATCGTGCGCAACATGGTGGGTGAGAATTTTGATCTGGGCTCGCCGCCCACTGGCTACGAAATGGGCGAGGTGGCGCTCAGCATTGAAAACCTCACCGTGCCGGGTGCTGCGGGTCTGTCGGTCGATAAGCTGTCGTTGTCGGTGCGGGCTGGCGAGATCGTCTGCAACTATGGTCTGATGGGCGCTGGCCGGACCGAACTTCTCGAAACTGTGGCTGGCCGCCTGAAAGCTTCCGCTGGCCGGGTGATGCTGCGCGGCCACGATGTGTCGGGCCTGACGATTGCCCAGCGGATTGCCAAGGGTCTGGTGCTGGTGCCCGAAGACCGCCAGCGCGATGGCTTGTTCCAGACGATGAGCGTTGGCAACAACCTGTCGTTGGCCTCGATTGCGGCCTTCACCAAACGCCTGTTCACCTCGCACCGCGCCGAACAGAGCGTGATCACCAGCGCCATCAAGAAGGTGACCATCAAGACCGACCCAACCGGCACCGCGCCGATCGGTTCGCTGTCGGGCGGCAATCAGCAAAAGGTCGTCATCGGCAAGATGCTGACGACGGACCCTTCGGTGATCCTGCTCGATGAACCCAGCCGGGGGATTGACCTTTCGGTGGGTTCCATCCTCGGCCGGTCGGGCTGTATCGCGGGATACCTCATGCCGGGTGTCCCGTTGCAGGCCTTTGGCGTGATCCTGTATCCCCCGGTCTGGGTGGTGGTCATCCTGACCTGCGCATTGGGGGCGTTTACCGGCCTGGTGAACGGCACGCTGATCGCCATCGCGGCGGTGGTGATCGGCGGGGCGGCCCTGACCGGCGGGCGCGGCACCATACGCGGTGCCATGCTCGGGGCCTTCGTCATTGGCTTTCTGTCCGATGGCCTGATCACCATCATCGTGACCGATCCGGCCAACCCCTACTGGAAAACCGAAGGCGATGTCGCCAAAGCCACCGCCGAATCCATGGGCTACACCGCCACCGTGTCCGCCCACAAAGGCGATACCAACGCGGAATCGACCATGATCGACACCGCCATCACCAACAAATCGGTCGCCATCATCCTTGACCCGGCCAATGCCGATGGCTCGGTCGGTGCGGTGCAAAAGGCCGTGGCTGCGGGCATCCCGGTGTTTCTGGTCAATGCCGAGATCAACAAGGAAGGCCTCGCCAAGGCGCAGCTGGTGTCCAACAACGCCCAAGGAGCTGCGATGGGCGCCACCCAGTGGCAACTCGCGGTCGGGGACAAGGCCAAATATGCCGAACTGTTTGGCAACCCGGCGGACAACAACGCGGCCACCCGGTCGAACGGCTATGAAACCGTGCTGACCCAATACCCCGATCTGGTAAAGGTCGCCAAAGAGGTCGCCAATTGGGACCGCACCCAAGGCCACGACAAGATGCAGTCGATGCTGCAAGCCCACCCCGAAATTACCGGCGTGATCGCTGGCAATGACGCGATCGCGTTGGGTGCCATCGCTGCCCTGAAGGAAGCCGGCAAACTGGCCTCGGTCAAGGTCGGCGGCTTTGATGGCTCGCCCGACGCGGTAGCCGCCGTCAAGGCCGGTGAAATGCAGTACACCGTGCTGCAGCCGGTCGCGGTGTTCTCGGCGCAGGCGATCAAGGAGGCCGACAGCTTGCTCAAAACCGGCAAGACCGGGGCTGCGACCGAAAAACAGCTGTTCGACTGCCTGCTGATCACCAAGAACAACATCGCCAAATACACCGGCCCCGTTCACCTTGTCGCAATAGCGCAACCGGGGGCGCTGTCCACAGCACCCCCCGTTTTGCCAACCGGTCCGGTTCAGCAATCTGGCGGCATAAACCGCCGAGGAATATGAGCGTGATGAAGCAGACCCCAACCGCTGGCCGCCTGTCGGACCCGGTCTCCACCGACAGCCGCCACGCCCGCCAACTCGCCCGCCGCCAGTTGATCACCGAAGCCGTGATGGCCGAAGGTGCCATGCGGATAGAAGACTTGACCGACCGGTTCGGCATCTCGCTGATGACCGCCCACCGCGACCTTGACGAACTCGCAGCCCGTGGCGTGTTGCGCAAGACCCGGGGCATCGTGTCTGCCGCTCCGACCAGCCTGATTGAATCCTCCGATGTCTACCGGTTCAGCCGCCAATCGGCTGAGAAGAAGGCCATCGCCGCCGCCGCCATGCAGTTCGTCGAAGCAGGGCAGGCGATTTTCTTCGACGACAGCACCACGGTCCTGCACATGGCCGCCCACCTGCCCGCCAAAGTGCCGCTGACCGCGATCACCAATTCCCTGACCCTGATGAACGAGCTGAACCCGATCCGCGACCTGACCTTGCTTGGCCTCGGCGGCCAGTTCCACAGCTGGTGCAACGCCTTCATGGGCCGGATGACCACCCATGAGATCGGCCGTCTGCGCGCCGACACCCTGTTCCTGTCGATGTCCGCCATCACCGATGACATCGCCTTTCACCAGAGCCCCGACATGGTCGAAACCAAACGCGCGATGTTTGATTCGTCCGCACGCCGGATTCTGCTCGCCGATCACACCAAATTCACCCGCCGCGCCTTGCACAGCTTTGCAGCGCTGACCGAGTTCGATGCGGTGATCGTGAACGAGGCCACGCCGATCGACCACATCACGCGGCTGCGCGGCAAAGGCGTCAACGTGATCATCGCCCCCGCCGGGACGCATGGTAAGGCGGATGACAGCGGCTGACCGGGTGCGCGCTATTGGCTTCGACACCCGCCTGACCGTCACCAATGCCCGTCCGCCTGTCCGCCCGCCGCCGCTCCACCCAATCCAGCTTCGAACCCAACCGCCCCCCGGCCAGCCATTGCCCGCGGCTTCAAGATCGTGGCAAACCAGCGTATCGCCAGCTTTCCGACCTCTCGCAGACAAGTCCCCCACAGCGCCCTCTGGCCAACCCATGGCATCGGCTGCATCGGTTGCGCCCGAACCGAAGCTGTGCGCAAATGCATGAAAGCGGAGTGCCAATCACCATGGCCCAGCACCGACATTCGACCAGCAGCGCCGCCGACCCGACCCAATCCGCCAAGCCGGTGAGCCAGATGCCCTTGCGCGGTCAGGCTTTCCTGTCCGACGCAGATGAGGCGGCACTGTCGGACCTGTATCGCCGGGGCACCCCGCCCAACACGCTGCGCGCATGGGAGCGTGATCTCGCCTATATCGCGGCCTGGAAATCCGCCACCTTCGGCGCGGCTTTGATCTGGCCCGAGGCGGAGCGCGTCGCCCTGCGGTTCGTGCTTGACCACTCGGTCGATCTGACTGCCAAACCCGGCGCAGCGCAGGATGCAGCGCTGGAGTTGATGGCGCGCGGCCTGCGGATCTCGCTCGCCTGCCCGGCCCCGGCTACGCTCGACCGGCGGATTGCCTCATGGCGGGCGTTTCACCGGATGCGCAACCTGCCCAGCCCGTTCGCGGCCCCTTTGGTTGCCGCCGCCCGGCAAAAGTCGCGCCGCGCCAATGCGGCCCCGCCGGTGCCCAAATCGCCCCGCCCGGTCACGCGTGACATTCTGGAGCAGCTTTTGGCCAGTTGTGACGACACCCAGCGCGGCCTGCGCGACCGGGCCATCCTGATGTTGGGCTTCGGTTCTGGCGGCAGGCGCCGCTCAGAGATTACCGCCCTCTACCGCGACGATATCGGGACCGAGGATTACGCCGCAAAGGGTCTGATCTGGATCAGGCTGCTTGAGACGAAAACCACCCGCAAGTCCGACCCACCGCGCTTGCCGCTGAAAGGTCGCGCGGCGCGTGCGGTGATCGGCTGGATCGAGGCTACGGGCATCACCGCCGGCCCGCTGTTCCGCCCGGTGTCGAAATCTGACCGGGTTTTGGACCGCAAGCTGTCGCCCGACGCGATCCGGACCATCTTGCGCCACCGGCTGCGGCTGGCGGGCTTGCCGCAGGATTACGCCACCCCGCATGGCCTGCGCGCCGGGTTTTTGACCCAAGCCGCACTGGACGGCGCGCCACTGGCCGCAGCCATGAAGCTGTCACTGCACCGGTCGGCAATTCAGGCGCAGAAATACTATGCCGATGTGGAGATTACCGAAAACCCCGCGACCGACCTTTTGGGCTGACTCTCAACGATCCAGCCGGTCGCGGATCATGCTGACCGGCTGCAGGACATTGGGGGCCAGACGCGCCAGGCTGTGGAACCGTATTGACGCGCCCCTGCGAAGCGGTATCGCCAGCGCGTCCAGCGGTTTTCCGGCGGCCCAGCTCGAAAGCTCGCGCCCCATCGCCGTGCTCAGCGCGATCCCTCGGCCATTGCAGGCAAAACCGGCGACCAGATTGGGCGCAAGCTCCACCAGCCGGGGCAGATAATCCGGCATGACCGAGGCCACGCCAGACCATGCAAACTCCAGCGGCGGCAGGTCGGGCAGGCGCAGCATTTGGGCCATGCGGCGGTGGATGGCGTGCGGCACCCGCGCATCTGCCCCAAAGGCCAGAATGGCCATCCCGCCACTGATCAGCCGGTTTTCAGCGTCAAACCGAAAGGTGAACAGGTTGCGCTTGGTGTCGGACACGCATTGACCCTCGGGCAGCAGCCGGGTGCGGACAGCGGCAGGCAAAGGCCGGGTCGCCACCTGAAACACCCGTAACGGAAAGAAACTGCGGGCGAGGTGCGGCCACAAATCCCCGACATAGGCGTTGGTTGCCATGACCACCCGGCGGGCGATGATCTTGGCGGTGGGGGTCGTGGCATGCCAGTCTTGGCCGATGCGCCGCAACCCGGTGACCGGCGATTGTTGGTAAATCTGCACACCCGCGCCACCGGCAGCCCGCGCCAACCCCCTTGCATAGCCGACCGGATTCAGCACGCCGCCTGACCGGTCCATCCAGCCACCACACCAGCCCGCAACCCCGGTCAGCCGGGTGACGGCGGCTCGGTCCAGAACCTCAACCGGGCGGGCCATGCTGGCCCATTGCCGAACCCGATCTTGCGCCTTCGCGACCGCCGCTTGGCAATGGGACGGTTGAATCCAGCCCACCTGCTGTGCCGCGCAGTCGATCTTGTGGCGCGCGATCAGGTCGAACACCAGATCGCTGCTGCCAGCGGCCATCCGGATCAGCTTGTCAGCCGGTTCGCCCAAACGCGCGCGGATGCCATCCGGGTCGACCTTGGCGAAGTTGGGCACCACAAAGCCGGCATTGCGGCCGGATGCGCCCCAGGCAATCCGCTCCGCCTCGACCAAAACCACCGAAATCCCAGCCTCGGCGGCGTGAAGGGCGGTCGAAAGACCCGCAAAACCACCGCCGATCACCAAGAGGTCAGCCTCAACCGCGCCCGCCAGCTTGGCAAAATCGGGCACGGCGGCTGCGGTGGCGTGCCACAAAGTGGCGGGGTCGCTCACCCTGGCCTCCGCCTGCCGAAAAACCCTTGCGGCCGCCACAAAAGGATCAGGCATAGCATGACGCCGATGGACACGATCCGCAGCGAGGATGCCCTTGCCTGCCAATCGCCCGGCACCATAGCGGCGGTCAAAGTGCCCGACCCAACCCAGATCGCCCAGACCACAATGGAACCCAGGATCGCGCCCCGGTTCGAGCCTGATCCGCCGACCATCAGCATCGCCCAAACCTGAAAGGTCAGCGTCGGCAGGTAGGTGTCCGGGGCAATGAAGCCGATGAAATGCGCCTGCACCGCGCCGGCCAGCCCCATCACCGCGCCGCCAACCGCAAAGGCCTGAATCCGGTAGGATTGCGCGCTTTTGCCCAAGGCAATCGCCGCCCGCTCATCCTCGCGCAACGCCCGCAGCACCCGGCCCCACGGGCTGCGCGCCAGTCGCTCCAACGCCAGGTAAACCGCCAGAGTGACCGCAGCAATCACCCCAAGGTTGGCAAAGTTGAACAGCACCGGTTCCGCCTGCAAGTTGCCAAACGGGCGCGGGATGAAAGCCACGCCAAACGGCCCGCCGGTCAGCCCTTGGGCATTCAGCGCCACCAGTTGCACGACGACGGCAACGCCAAAAGTGGTGATCGCCAGATAATCCGCTTTCAGCCGCAGCGTCGCATAGCCGGTAAACCCCGCCGCCACCGCCGTGATCAGCGCCGCCGCCAGCCACCCCAGAAAAATCGGCCAGCCGAACCCGCCGATCCGGTCGGGCGCATCCGGCGTGGTCAGGATGGCGCTGGCATAGGCTCCAATCGCCACAAACCCGGCAATGCCCACATTGAACAGCCCGGTCAGCCCCCATTGCAGGTTCAGGCCGAGCGTGATCAGTGCGTAAATCAGCGCGGTAGACAGGAAAAACGCGCCATAACCCAGAAGGTCGATGATCATCGCTCGGCCACTCCAAACAACCCGGTCGGGCGGACCAGCAACACCGCCATCAGGATGACGAAGGCCACCGCTGAGCGCCACTCTGCGCCGACGAATTGGACAGCGGCGGCGCCTGACACGCCGATGATCAACCCGCCCATCACGGCGCCCGGTACTGACCCGATGCCGCCCAAAATCGCCGCAGCAAAGATCGGCAGCAGCAGGTCCAATCCCATAAGCGGCCGGATTTGCACCAAAGTTCCCACCATCACGCCGCTGGCACAGGCAAGCGCTGCCCCAAGAATCCAGGTCGCCCGCACCACCTTGGCACCGTCAATCCCGACCACCTTGGCCAGCGCGGGGTTCTGGCTGTAGGCCCGCATCTCGCGCCCCATCTGGCTGTGTTGCATGAACAGATGCATGCTCACGACCAGCACCAGCGTCAGGCCGAGCAAAGCCACCTGATCCGCCGTTATCTTGATGCCAAACCCCAACGGCACGGCCATCTGAATTGCCCGCGAGAAATAGCCGGGCCGCGAGGTGAAGATGAACTCCAAGAGATTGCGCAGCGCCATCGACGCACCGAACGACGCCATCACGACGATGATCGACTGCCCCCTTGCGCGCAGCCGGGCGAACAGCAGCCAGTCCAGCACCAGCGCCAGCAGCGCGGTCAGTGCCATCGCCACGATCAAAGCGGCAATCAGGGGCAGGCCGAACGACAGCGGTTTGAGCGCGGTGGAACCCCCCAATGCGCCGACCACCACCAGCGCCGCATAAGCCCCCCACGCCATGAAATCGCCATGCGCGAAGTTGGAAAACCGCAGGATCGAATAGGTCAATGTGACGCCAATCGCCGCCAACCCGATCATCGCGCCGGAGATCAGCCCATCAAGCAGGAATTGCAGGCTCATGACGCAGCCCTGCGCTGGCCAAGGTACAATTCGGCGATAAGCGGGGTATCCCAAAGGCTTGCGGCTGGGCCCTCATGGGCCACGCGCCCTTCGACCAGCACATAGGCGCGGTCGCCGATCGCCAAAGCGGCGCGGGCGTTCTGTTCGACCAGCACGATGGTCAGACCGGCTTGGCGAATGTCCTGCAGGCGGGCGAACACCTGCGCCACCAGCTTGGGCGACAGACCGGCCGAGGGTTCGTCCAGCAGCAAAACCCGCGGATGCACGATCAGCGCGCGCGCCACCGCAAGCATCTGGCGCTGCCCGCCGGACAGGCTGCCCGCCATCAGGCTCCGCTGGCGGGCGAGGTCGGAGAACAGCGCAAACATTTCTTCGATGCGCGGCGAAACCTCGGCGCGGGGCAGGATACCACCCGACACAAGCAGGTTTTCGGTGACCGTCATCAGCGGGAAGATATTCTCGGTCTGCGGCACGAAGGCCAGGCCTTGGCGGATCATCAGATGCGCGGGGACCTCCGTTATGTCGCGGCCATCCAGGCGAACCTGCCCGCCCGCCACCGGCACCAGCCCGGCGATGGCCTTGATCAGGCTGGATTTTCCCGCGCCATTCGGGCCAAGGATCACGACAATCTCCCCCTCGCCCGCGTGGATCGAAGCGCCTTTGACGATCGGCAAGCCGGGTTCATAGCCCGCCACCAGCCCCTCAACCTCAAGGATGTTCATGCCGCAGCCCCACCCAGATAAGCCTCGATCACGCGGGGGTCGCGTGCGACCGCATCGGGCCTGCCCTCAAACAACAGCGCGCCTTGCGCCATCACGATAATCCGGCTGCACAGCCGAGACACCATGTCGATGTTATGCTCGATCAAAACGAAGGTGACGCCGGATGCGTTGATCTCCCGTATCCGCGCGATCAGAACCTCCAGCAGGGCCGGATTAACCCCGGCGGCGGGTTCGTCCAGCAAGATCAGCTTCGGGTCGGCCATCAATATCCGCGCCAATTCCAGCAGCTTGCGCTGGCCACCGGACAAAACCCGGGCCGGATCATTGGTAAGGCGGTGCAGGCCAACCAGCTCCAGCAGGCCAAGGGCCTTGACCCGTGCGGCGCGCTCTTCGCTGGCAACTTTGCCGGGGGCGGTGAAATTGGTCCAAAAGCGCTCGCCGGTCTGGCTTTGGCGAGCCAAAAGCAGGTTTTCCAGCACGGTCAGTTCGGGGAAGGGCCGGGGGATTTGAAAGGTCCGCCCCATGCCACCCGCCAGCCTACGATGCGCAGGTTGGCGGCTGATGTCCTGCCCCATCAGGTGAATGCGGCCAGCGGTCGGCACCACCGACCCGGCCAGCAAGTCAAACATCGTGGTCTTGCCGGCACCATTGGGGCCGATCAGGCCCAGAATTTCACCTTGTGCGACCATCAGGGACATGTTGCTGACCGCCGCCACCCCGCCAAAGCGTTTGGTCAGATTGCGCGCCTCTAGCACCATCGCGGCCATGCTGCCCCCGCAGTTTGCCCTGTGATCACACTTGATTTGATCACAGTACGGGCGTCTAATCTGCCAATCAAGACGATTCGGCAGCGGGGTTTCTGGGGTGGAAACGGCGGCAGGCTTGGCTCCGGTCGGGCGCAGTACGGTGCAGGACCGGGTCTATACCGAACTGCGCCGCGCGCTGATCGGCGGGCTGTTCGCGCCGGGGCAGGTGTTGACCATCCGGGCGCTGGCCGATGCGCTGATGACCTCGACCATGCCGGTGCGCGATGCCTTGGGCCGCCTGATCACCGAACGCGCGTTGGAGATGCAGCCCAACCGCCAAATCCGGGTGCCGCCGGTGACACTGGACCGGATCGAGGATCTGCTGGCCGCCCGTGTGCTGATCGAGGGAGAGGCGATGGCGCTGGCCGCCGCCCGGATGACGCTGCCCCTGTTGGACACCTTGCGCGCCATCATGGCGGAATGGGAGCGGATGCGCCCCGGTGCCAATGCCGCCTCGGTTGATCACGAAGCCGCCCTCAACCAGTCCTTCCATTTTGCGATTTACCGGGCTTGCGGCTCGACCATCCTGCTGCCGATGATCGAAAGTCTGTGGCTGCAATCCGGCCCGTTCACCCGCGCCGCGATCTTCGCGTTTGCCGAAGCGGGCGCGCAGGACGCCGCCCGTTTCCACCATGACATATTGCGCAGCTTGGAGGCGGGTAACGCCCCGGCTGCCCGGGCCGCGCTGGTGGCCGACATCAGCCGCCCGTTCGCCTATCTGAAAGACAAACTTGGTCAGGAGGCCGCATGACGACCCTGCGCATCCAATCCACCGCTTCAAGCCTTGACGTCAGGGCCAGGTTTCTGCCGGACAAAGCACCGGAGAATGTGGCCTTCCTGACCAGCTATCTTGCAACGCCCCGCATCGTACCGGGCATCCATGCGATGTGGACCGGGCCGGAGATTTCCTGCCCGATCCCCCCGGCGCATCTGGTCGGTGCGCATTATGCCAGCGCCTTGCCGCCGGAAAACGCCACGCTGCATCCGCAACCGGGCGATGTGGTGCTGGCCTATGTGCCCGCGCGGATGTGGGGCGGCTCGCCTGATCCGGTGTTCGACATCGGCCTGTTTTATGGCCCCGGCGCCCGGATGTTGTTTCCGATCGGCTGGCTCGCGGGGTCAGTCGTAGCACAAGTGGTGCCGCAGGACCGCGCCGCTTTGGCCGAGGCGTGCGGGCGGATCCGGCGCAGCGGCGCTTGCGATGTCAGCTTCAGTCTGGAGGCGTGATGGACGACAGTTTTGAGCTTTACGATCTGCGGGTCGAGATTGTGGCACCTGAAGGGGCCAAGATTTACTGCGGCAAAGTCGGCGACTGGTTCGAGTTGCGCGGCGAACAATTGCATCTGCCGCCCGGCCAAAGTTTCTCGATCTACGCGCTGTCCTCGATCCTGCCCTTGCTGCCCGCCAAGCAGCGCCAGACCCATCCGCATGACTGGATGACTTCGGACGCCGAAATCGCCTGCCCTGACCCGCATTGCCCATCGCGCCTTAAAATCACCCGGCTGACCAAGCGCCGCTTTTCTCATGCCGACACCACCGCTGTTCCCCTGCCAGAGGCGCCATGACCGTCACCCGGATCGAACTTCGCCCCGGTTACAGCATCTCTCGGGTGATCCGGGGCGGTTGGCAGTTGGCGGGCGGCCATGGTGTGGTCGATGCGGCGGCTGCGGTCGAGGATATGATCGCCTTTGCCGAGGCCGGGATCACCACCTTTGACTGTGCGGATATTTATACGGGCGTCGAAGAACTGATCGGTGCCTTCCGCTCCACCTACGCCGACCGCCATGGGGCCGAGGCTTTGGCCAAAGTGCGGGTGCACACCAAGCTGGTGCCCGACCTTGCCCGATTGGCGACATTGGACCGGGATTATGTGCGCGCCATTGTGGAAACCTCGCTGAAACGCCTGCGAATCGACCGGCTGGACCTCGTGCAGTTCCACTGGTGGGATTACGCCGTGCCGCGCTATCTGGACGCGGTCGGTTGGCTGAATGAGCTGCGGCTGGAGGGCAAGGTCGGCCATATCGGCGGCACCAACTTTGACACCGCGCGCAGCTTGGAGATTATCAAGGCTGGCGTGCCCCTCCTGTCGATGCAGGTGCAATACAGCCTGCTGGATGCGCGGCCGGAACGCCTGTTAGCCAAGGCGGCAGAGGCCAATGGCATGTGGATTTTGTGCTACGGCACGGTAGCGGGCGGTTTTTTGGGCGACCGCTGGCTGGGGCAGGTGGAGCCGCTTGACCCATTGGAAAACCGCTCGCTGACCAAGTACAAACTGATCATTGACGATTTTGGCGGGTGGGACAAGTTTCAGGTGCTGCTGCAAACCCTGCGCCGGATTGCCGACCGTCACCAAAGCGATATCGCCACCGTCGCCAGTGCGGCGATGCTGAACCGGCCCGCCGTCGCCGCCGTGATCGTCGGTGCCAGAAACCGCAGCCACCTCGCGCCTAACCTGGCGATTTCGCAATTGCACCTGACCGACCGCGATCTGGCCGAGATTGCCGCGATCAAAGGCCAGACGCCGGAGGGGGACACCTATACGCTGGAACGGAACCGCAGCGGCCGCCACGGCGCGATTATCAAATACAACCTCAACGCGAAAAGTTGACAGCTGTCAACTTTAGGGTGTGCCCAGCCCTGCCACACAAAATCTGGGGCGTGACCCAACAACAAGGAGAATGAGCATGAAAAGAACCTTATACGCGACCGTCGCGGCCTTGGCTTGGCTGCCCGGGGCGTCGTTTGCCTGCGACATCACCGTCGGTCTGGTGCTGGAACTGACCGGCGAGGCCGGGGCCTATGGTCAGGCCGGGGCGAAATCGGTCGAAATGGCGTTTCGCGACCTGAACGACGCTGGCGGCGTGGCCGGTTGCACCCTGAAAACCGACACGCGCGACAGCCAGACCCAAGCCAACGTCGCGGTCGATGCAGCGACCCAACTGGTGCAGGTAGCACACGTGCCCGCGATCATCGGCGGCATCATCTCGCCGATGTCGATCCCGATCCTGACTTCGGTCACCGGACCGGCCAAGGTGCTGCAAGTCTCGCCCGCGTCGTCCTCGCCCACGCTGACCGCTTTGGGGCGCGATGGCAAAACCAACGGCGTGTTCTTCCGCACCATCACGTCGGACGCGCTGCAAGGGGTGGCTGCGGCCAAGTTCGCCATCGACAACGGCATGAAAAAGATCGTGATCATCCATCAGAACAACGACTTCGGGGTGAACCTGGTCAAGGAATTCTCCGGCCCCTACAAGGCCTTGGGCGGCACGGTGATTTCGGTGACCCCCTATAACGCCAAGCAATCGGACTATGCCGCCGAGGTTACCGCCGCGATGGCCGGTGCGCCGGATGCCTTGTATCTGATCTCGGACCCGGTCGATGGCGCCACGATTGCCCGCCAGTGGGTGTCTCAAGGCGGCGTGCAGAAGTTCCTGCTGAATGACGGGATGAACAGCGACGACTTCATCACCGCCGTGGGCAAGGAATACCTCGGCAAGGCGTTCGGCACTTCGTCAGGCACGGTAGCCTCGGCCTCGACCGAGTATTTCAACGCCAACTACAAGGCGTTTTCGGGCATTGACCCGGCAGCACCGGCCGCCGACCGTTCTTATGACGCGGGGGCGCTGGTTGGTCTGGCGATTGCGATTGCGGGCGGGCCCGATGCGGCCAAGCTGCCCGATGCGATCCGCAAGGCGGTCGACCCGAAAGGCGCGGTGATCCACGCCGGCAAGGCTGAATTCACCAAGGCTCTGGCGCTGATCAAAGCGGGCAAGGCGATCCGCTACGAAGGTGTGATCGGCCCGGTCAACTTTGACCAGTACGGCGATATCGCCGGGCCGTTCCGGCTGTGGCAGATCGTCGATGGCAAGGTGACCACCGTGGGCGAGCTGACCACGGCGGATGTCGAGGCGATCAAGGCGAAGGTGAAGTGAGTTTGCGGGCCGGAGGGGTGCCTCCTTTCGGCCCTAACCATGGGGTATCTCGGTCAGATCATCGACCTCAAAATCCGGCTCGGTCTGACGTGGCCCGGTTTGCGGTACGCCGGTGTTGACCAGAACGGTCGGCAGACCGGCGGCTTTTCCGGCGATAATGTCGGTGTCGATCTGGTCGCCGATCATCAGCGTCGCTTCCCGCGGGGTGCCCAGCCGGGCCAGCCCGATGTCGATCATCTGCCGCCCCGGTTTGCCGATGATGACCGGGGTTTTGCCCGAGGCCACCGCAATCGCCCGCAGGATCGACCCGGCGCCGGGTTCAAAGCCGTTACCCTTGGGCAGCATCGGGTCGGCGTTGGTGCCATAAAACGCAGCACCGGCCAGTAGAGCCGCTTGGGCAAGGCCAAGGGTTTGATAGGTGAAGCTTTGGTCAAGACCGACCACCACGACATCCACCGCAGTATCGGCCAGCGTAAAGCCGTGGCGCAGGATCGCATCGCGCAAAGCGGCCGCACCGACCACAAAGACCCGGGCGCTGG